>NZ_SMLD01000259.1:0-9439 GCF_004352805.1 Nonomuraea mesophila | reverse complement strand
GGGCGGGCGTGGGGGACGCGTACGCCGGCGTCAGGGAGGTGAAGCACAGAGCGCCCACGGTCACGGTGAGGCCGACGGCGGTGCCTGTCCTGCGGTTCATCACTTGATCGCTCCATGTGTGCACACAAACGACTGACAGTGGTCAAGGACCGTAGTTGAGTTGTTAAAAGAGTGCAAACAGTTACGGTTGGTGACAATGGTGCGAACAGCCGATGTGTCCCCCGATGTCGGATAGGGCGTCTGTTAGCGTCATCGATGCAGCGAGGGGGTGGTACGCATGCCGGCGAACGGCGTGGCGATCCAGTTCGTCCGCGCGGCCGTCGACTCCACCGGGACGGCCGGACCCGACGTCAGGCGCACGCTGGCCGGGCCAGGGGCCACCCACGTCGGCTGCGCCCGGACGGTCGAGATGATGCGGGACCTGTGGCGGAGCAGCGGCGACGAACTGCTCAGGCTCGGCCCGCGCCCCATCCCGCCCGGCACGTTCCGGATGATCTCGCTGGGGCTCATCCACGCACCCGACCTGCGGGCCGCGCTCGGGCGACTGACCGAGTTCGCCTCGATCACCACGGGCTTCACGCGCAGCCGTCTCGTCGTCGGCCACACCACCTGCCGCGTCGAGATCGCCGCCGAACCCGGCGTCCACGTCCCGCAACTCGCCGCCGAGATCGTGCTCGCCCTCGTCCACCGTTTCCCCGCGTGGCTCGTCGCGCGGCGGATCACGCCGTCCCGGCTGGAACTGCCGTTCCCCGAGCCCGCCCACAGCGACGCGTACGTGCCGGTCTTCGGTCGCATGCCCGTCTTCGGCGCCCCGGCGGTCTCGATCAGCTTCGACGCCCACCATCTGACGGCCCCCGTCGTACGCGAGGAGGCCGACCTGCTGCGCTACCTCAGCCGGTGGCCCGCCGACCTGATCAACCACCGCGACTACGCCACGACCACGGCCGCCCGGGTGCGCGCCGTGCTCGAACGCGGCGGCCCCGGCGAACGCACACGCGCCGACGACGTGGCCGCCAGGTTGTCGATCAGTCCCCAGCACATGCGCCGGCTGCTGCGACAGGAGGGCACGTCGTTCCAGCGCATCCGGGAAGAGGTCCTGCGGGACGTCGCCGTCGCGAGCCTGGAGCGCGGCGGGGAGTCGGTGGAGCAGATCTCCTGGCGGCTCGGGTTCTCCGAGCCGAGCGCGTTCCGGCGGGCCTTCACGCGCTGGGTCGGCAGCCCACCGGGCGAATACCGCACCCGGCACACCGTCTGACGCCGACCGTCACGCCCCGTACGCCCGCGAGCCCTGGACTATCGGGTGCGGCGGCGGACGGCCAGGCCGACCGCGACGACCGTGCCGGCCAGGCACGCCCAGGCGAACACGTCGCCGATCACCCGGTAGACCGTGGTGGCGCCGCGTACGGGCACGTCGGACAGGACCACGTGCCGGTCCCCGCCCGCGTAGTCGTGCGCGGCCAGCACGCGGCCCTGCGCGTCGAACGCCCCCGACACCCCGAACTCGGCCTGCCGGACCATCGTGTACCCGTTCTCGATCGAGCGCAGGCTCGCCTTCTGGCTGTGCACCGGGCCGATCTCCGCCCAGTCGCGCGCGGGCACGAGCATGATGTCGGCGTCCACACGCATCAGCTCCGGGAAGTCGGCGTCGAAGCACGTCACCGTGGCCAGCCGCCCGTACGGCGTGCGCGCGACCGGCACCACGCCGTCGCCCGGCGGGTAGAACTCCAGGCCGGGAATGGGATGGGTCTTGTCGTAGGCCCAGACCTGCGCGCCCGAAGGGTCGTACAGGTAGGTGCGGTTGGCCGCGTACGGCGCCCGCGGCAGCACGAGGGACACGGCGGCCTGCAGGTAGACGCCGTTCTCGCGGGCCGCGGCGGCGACCTGCCCGAGGAACGCCTGCTCGTCGGCCGCGAGGACGCCGGCCGCCTGCTCCGACCACATCACGATCTTCGCGCCCGCCCGGGCCGCCTCCCGCGTCCTGGCCAGCAGGTTGGCGTTGACCTTGCCGAAGGCCGCCCGTACGGCCGCCTGGTCCCGCGAGGCCACCTGCTGCGGGGTGAGGTCCGCGCTGAGCGTGGCGTGCAGCTCGCGGGTGGCCGAGGTGTCCGGGCTGATGCCGGCCACGCGCACGGTCGCGCCGTCCGGCGGCAGGAACGCGAGCCTGGCCCCGCCGGCGAGCAGGGCGAGCAGGACGACGCCTGCGTACGCACCCGCGGTGCGGAGCGCGTACCCGCGCAGCCGCTTCTCCCAGAGGTGGTTCACCGTCGTCGCGAACCAGCCGATGAGGAACCCCACCCCGTACGGGCCGGTCACCGACACGACCTGCAGCAGCGCCAGGTCGTCGTGCTGGGTGGCGGCCGGCACGCCGAACGCGGTGCCGAAGGGGCTGAGCAGCGTCATCAGGAACTCGCAGGCCGCCAGCGCCGCCGGGAAGAGCAGCAGGGACGTCACCGTGCCCGCTCCGGGGGTGATGAGCCGGTCCAGGACGTACGGGACGACGGTCAGGGTGCCCAGCCCGATGATGCCCACCACGACGATCACGCTCATCGGCACGACGGTCTCGACCAGCCAGAACACGCCGGCCAACGCCGAGGCCGCCCACACCGCCGCGAGCCCGCCGAGGGCCGGGCCGGTCCGTACGAACCTCAGCAGCAGGACCGGCGACAACCAGGCCGCCACGGCGATGTCGAACCGGCCGTGCACCGCGAAGAGCCACAGCAGCGTCCCCGCTCCCAGCCAGGCCCACCGCCACCGACGTCCGCCTGTTGCCGGCGGCGCGGCCTCGCTCCGCCGGTCGAGCTGCTCTGTCCGCATGTGATCCTTCCCCGCCGTCGAGGCCTCCGCCCGGCGAACGCGCGGGACGGAGGTTCTTGCGCGACGGCCGATCCCGCCGCGGATCGACGCTAGGTCCGGCACCCGGGCGGGGACTGTGACCTCACCTCTCCTCATCCATGACCGAACCGCTCCTCGTCCTTCGTGGTGGTCGGACCGCGGCTACTCGGCGTAGGGCTGGTCCGTTCCGCGGGCGCTGTAGCCGAGGCTCCAGATGTAGCCGTCGGGGTCGGCGAAGGAGCCGCCGTACCCGCCCCACGGCAGGGCGCCGGCGGGCTTGAGCACCGTCGCGCCGGCCTTCGCGGCCTCCTCCATGATCTCGTCGACCCGCCCCTCGCTCCGGACGACGTACGTGAGGGCGAAGCCGCTGAAGCCGCTGCCTTCCGGGCTCGTACCCACCTGTTCGGCCAGGCCCTCGCGGCCGTAGAAGCCGATCCGCGAGCCTCCGTCCGATTCGATGAACACCACCGCCCCGTAGTCGTGCATGATCTTCCAGCCGAGCCCCTCCGTGTAGAACTGCTTGGCCTTGTCCAGGTCCCTGACGCCGAGCAGGATCGAGCTGACGTGCGCTTTCATGGCTTGACTCCCCTTGTGGTCGAGATGGGCAACCTGTCCCCGCCTGTCACATCGGCGGGGGTTCGCCGGTCAATCGGTATGACAGGCCGCGACGAAGGAATGTGACCGATGGTTGAGCAGGACTGGCTGAGCGAGCGGTTCGCCGAGCACCAGGACCGACTGCACGCGGTGGCGTACCGGATGCTCGGCTCCCCCGCCGAGGCCGAGGACGCGGTGCAGGAGGCGTGGCTGCGGGTCAGCCGCGCCGACACCGACCAGGTGGAGAACCCGGCCGGATGGCTGACCACGGTCGTCGCCCGGGTCTGCCTGAACATGCTGGAGGCCCCCAGGACACGACGCGAGAAGCCGGCCGGGGCGCTGCCGCCGGAACCGGCCGCGCCGTACGCGGGCCTCCACCTGTCCGGGCCCGAGGAGGAGGCGCTCCTGAGCGATTCGGTGGGCGTCGCGCTGATGGTGGTGCTGGACACGCTGAACCCCGCGGAACGGCTCGCGTTCGTCCTGCACGACGTCTTCGCCGTGCCGTTCGGGGAGATCGGCGCCATCCTGAACCGCTCCCCTGCGGCGGCCAGGCAACTCGCCAGCCGGGCCCGGCGCCGCGTACGAGGAGGAACGGATGGCGGCGGCCCGGACGCCGCGCATGTTCAGCAGCGGGAGGACTCGCAGCCGGACACCGCACACTCCCAGAAGCGGGAGATCGTCGCCGCCTTCCTGTCCGCCGCACGGAACGGGGACTTCGCCGCCCTGCTCGAACTGCTCGACCCGGACGTCGTGGTGGGCGAGGTGCGCGGCGGTCAGGCGGTGGCGGCCTTCTTCACCGGACGAGCCAAGGCCGCCAGACCCGCACTGGTCGGCGGAGTCCCGGCGGCCGTCTGGTCACACCGCGGCCGGCCGATGGCCGTCTTCACGTTCGCCGTCCGAGCCGGGAAGATCACCCGCATCACCATCGACACCGACCCGGACCGGCTGCGCGACCTCGACATCACCTTCTCCCGTGCCGCCTACCGTGCCGACGACTAGGACAGTGATGACCCGAACCTCCCGCCCGGTCCGCACCAGCACGAATCTGCGGCTTTCTTCCTGCACGCTCGCCGTCCACGACCTTGACCAGGCGCTCGGCTTCTACCGTGACCTGCTCGGCTTCGAGGCACGCCCCGCTGTCGGACCGGAGCCGGGGCGGTGGGCGAGCGTCGGCCCGCCGTCGCAGCCGGACGTACACCTCCTCCTCGAACCACCGGGAACCCGCCCAGGTGTCACGCCCGGCGACCGGCGGGCGATCGAGAACCTGCTGGCCAAGGGCCTGCTCGGTCACCTGGTCTTCGTGACGGACGACTGCGCCGCCACGTTCGAGCGCATGGCGGCGGCGGGCGCGGAGGTGATGCAGGAACCCATCGACCGGCCCGGCGGCGTCCGCGACTGTGCCTTCCTCGACCCCTCGGGCAACCTGCTCCGCTTCGTTCAGCGGTGACGAACGATCGCGGCGGGGCGGGGCGGGGCGGGTCCGAGACGAGAACGACCGGCGACCGTTCTCTCTGCCGACCTTGGCGATGCCATAACTTGTGAGCCATGCACGAATCCAAGGTCACCATTCGAAGCGGCAGCCCGGATGACGTGAACGCTGTGCTGGCGTTCTGGGTCCTGGCCGCCGAAGGGACGGACCGGCACGACTCTCCCGACAAAGTGGCCGCGTTACTGGCCCGCGATCCCGAGGCCCTGCTCATAGCGGAGTGCGCCGGCGAGATGACGGGGACCCTCATCGCGGGATGGGACGGCTGGCGGGCCCACCTGTACCGCTTGGCCGTCCACCCTTTTCATCGCCGCAAGGGCATCGCCACCGCGCTGCTGGCGAGGGCGGAGGAGCGCTTCACCGAGTACGGCGCCTTCCGCGCCGACGCCATGGTCCTGCACGACAACACCCTTGCCCATGCAGCCTGGAACGCCGCCGGCTACGCCCCTCAACCCCAGTGGTCCCGCTGGGTCAAGCCGCTCTCCACTCCCGGGTGAGAGGTCTACGCCCGCTCACCCGGCCGAATCCTGCGGCTGAGCGCGGTGGACCATCACCCGCAGCGGTGAGAATGTCGTCGGTGTTGCGGCCACGAACGGACGCTTGATCCCCCGTCATCAGCGTTACGCGAGGAGTACGGAGTCAGGTGATGATCCTTGAATGACGTCGAACGCTTACAGCAGATGATCGACGAGCTACGCCGGCTCCGTGACAAGTGCGAGCCGAAGAACAACCGGAACCCACGCTACCTGCGCTACTCCAACGCGGTCTCTGCCCTGTTGTGGCTCATCGACGATCTACGCAGCGAAGCCTGAACGTCCGGTGCACACGCGGAAGAGACCCGCTGCTACTTCTCGTAATGATAGCGACAGGCGGCGATCAGGATCGTGTCGTCGTTGACGCGATAGACGAGCCGATGTTCTGAGGTGATGCGCCGGGACCAGTAGCCGGACCATTCGTACTTCAGCGGCTCTGGTTTGCCGATGCCTTCGTTCTCGTTCCTGGCGACGTCGGCAATCAGCTGATTGACCCTCTTGAGAATGCGCCGATCTTCTCGCTGCCAGTAACAGTAGTCATCCCATGCGAGTTCGTCGAACAGTATCTTCACGAGGCGGGATCCTCATCGACCAGTTCACGCACGGTGCCGCCTCCAGCTTCCAGACGTGCGACCGCCTCGGACAGACGTCGGCGGTTGGCAGGCGAAGCCATGAGGTAGAGCGTCTCGCGCATCGATTCGTACTCACGTTGCGACACCATGACGACGCCTTCCCCGCCAGGGCGGGTGATGAGGACTTCTTCCTGATCATTGATCACAGCATCAAGGGTGGCGGCGTAGTTGGCCCTTGATTCAGACATGGTCAACACCTTCATACCTTGAATGTACATCATGATGTACAGCAAGGCGCTGACCTGAGGCGCATGGCCGGCTCTTCAGGCCGAGTCATTCGTCGAGGCGAGGCTGGATGAAGAGTGTCCGTGGACACGCTCCAGCACGACGACGGGAATCTGCCGGCCGGCGGCCGCTTCGAACTCGGCGAACTTCGGGACGAGCGCCACCTCTTTCACCCAGAGCCGCTCACGCTCCGCGCCCTCCGCCAGCCGGGCCACGACCGGCACCGTCTCCGTGCCGACCTCGACCGTGGCCTGCGGGTTCGCCATGAGGTTGTGATACCAGACGGGATGACGCGGACTGCCGCCGGCAAGTCGCAGAAGGCCAAGACCGCACGCCACGGCAAGGGCAAGCGCTGGCTCGCCGTCTGGGTGGACCCCGACGGCAAAGAGCGCTCGACCGCCTACGACCGCAAGGCCGACGCCGAGCGCAAGATCGCCACTATGGGCGCCGATATCGCCCGTGGCGACTACATCGACCCGAGCGCCGGCAAGGTGCTCTTCTCCGACCTCGCCGAACGATGGCTCGCCTCGCGCATCGTGGACCCATCGACCAAGATCCGATACGAGTACATCCACCGCCTTCATGTCGCGCCGACCTTTGCCAAGCGCCAGGTGAAGAGCATCAAGCCATCCTAGATCCAGGCCTGGATCAGCGACCTGAGCAGCCGCTTCGAGACATCGACCGTACAGACGTCGTTCCTGGTCCTTCAGGGCATCCTCGATGTGAACTGTGGCCGACGAGGCGATCAAGCGCAGTCCCGCGAAGTCGCCAATCGTTCAGGTGCCGAAGCGCGCAACCGAAGAGATCACGGCGTGGTCAGACGAACGGGTACGCGCCCTGATCGACGCTCACCCCGCCCCCTTCCGCCTGCTCCCAATGCTCAGGGCCGCGTGCGGACTCCGGCAGGGTGAACTGTTCGCCCTGGCCCTCGAAGACATCGACTTCGTGGAGTGCGTTCTCCGTGTACGGCGGCAGATCAAGAAGCTTGGGGCCGATCATGTCTTCGCGCTACCGAAGAACGATCGGGAACGGGTCGTCCCGCTCCCTGAGTGGGCCGCCGCAGCTATCAAGCGGCACCTCTCGACCTATCCGCCGCTGGCCTGCTCACTGCCCTGGGAGAAGGTGGACGGCACGCTTCGCACGTACAACCTGCTGTTCCGATGGACGGACGATCGTTTCATCAAGGCCAGGAGCTACAGCGAAGGGAAGCCCGCTCTCGTGGCTGCCGGCGTGATTCCGACACCGAACAAGGACACTCGTCAACGGAGCCGCTACGTCACCTCCCGTAAGGAAGGGCTACACCAGCTTCGGCACTACTACGCAAGCGTGGTGCTCGCCGGCGGTGTCTCGGTGAAGGAACTCGCCGAGTACCTTGGACATGCCGATCCTGGATTCACGCTCCGGAAGGCCGTGGACGACCGCCTGTTCCATCCGAGGCCCGCGTCTCAGGAGAGCACAAGGTCCCGCTCTGAAGCGTGAGTCATGACCCATCCCATCTGGTGATTGGGTGGGCCATGACTCACAATCCCTGGCCTCCACGAGGACAGCACTCACCAGCTACAGCCATGCCTCGTCGCGAGGGTCTACGACAACGGACTCATCGGCGCTGGAACTGGTGGATGTCTCCTGGTTCAGTCCTCCAACGGAGCTTTCCGCCTGCATGGCAGCGATGAAGAAGTCCTTTGAACCAGCCCTACCTGCCTTCTTGTACCTGATGGCAAGCTCGTATGCCGCGTTGACCAGTTGGAGGCCTTGGAGCCGTAAAGCAGCAGCTTCTGGGATCTTGCCCGTGGCTCTGCCCTTCCAGACAGCCGCCTCGGCCCGCCAGTACGCGACTTCCTCCGGGTCCCTGCCGCTGCTCTCCAACCCGATGGCCTCACATGCCAGCAGTACGGCCACCTCATAGGCAGCCTGAGCGTCACCGTCCTCAGCCTGTTTGAGTCGTCGGCTACCCAGACGACCCCAACTGCCCGGTATACGTCCAGTCGGCGAAGTGGTTCTCCGGGAAGGGCCTTCTCCGGGAGCCGGATCTAAGACATCGCCCGTGATCTGGTCGCTTCTAGGCTCCTCGCTACAGCCATGCATCGCAACGTATGCCGGCGATGCCCGTGAGCCACCTTCTTCCTCCTCCTTCGCGGCCTGCCAGAGCTGGCCGAACTCCTTTATCAAGGCCGCTTGGGGAGCAATATCGAGGTTCGACTTGGTGGCGATGTGGTGGCAGACAACTACCAACGTGCGCACGAGCAGCCAGTCGGGCGTCCTCTTCGACTTCCCGCTGATCAGATCACAAGCAGTGGCCCGCGGGAGAGACCGCAGCCAGTCACTCTCCTCGTCTGCCTCGGCGAGGATTCGTTCGGCCTCCCTGGAGAGCATCTGATATGACGGCTGCCCCGCTTCGACGTAATACAGCTTTCTCATGCGCGTCGCAAGCAACGCTAGGCGAGTGCCGCCTTGGCTGGCTCCATTCATGATCCAACCTGTTCAGGATCGAGTGTCCATGCTGGGCGGTAGGGGGTGGGCGAGACGGAGGAAGGTGCACTCCGCCCTGCGCCCGAGAAGTAACTATGGTCCCACAGGTCAGACTCGTAGATGTTAGCCACGCCGTGCGCCCCATACCCAACTTGTCTCAATCGCACAAACCTTCCGTAGACATCCGCCCGCATCCGAAGAATGGGCCCGTCTATCCGGAGAAGACTCGACGACGTCCGGGTTTGATCAACGTTGAGTACGCGGGACTTACGCTCTGCTACTCGTACTCCCATGAACTCGTACACAGCGCCCGGAGGCGGCAACTGCCGGGCCACAACGCAAAAGGGGAACGGGGCGTGAGCAAGGCAAGCCTCATTTGGTGGGCCATCGTGGGCGCCCTGCTCTCACTCTTGATCGGCGTCGCGGGCTCCTTGCTCGCCTTGGGCAGTGGGGACGCGGTCGCCGAAGCCATCATTTTCGGCGCGAAGGCCGCCGGGGGATGTGCGGGACTATGGATCGCAGCCACCGCTGCCGTACATACGAGCAATGATCGAAACCTGTGGATCTGACGGGAAGGGGTGTACCTTCCCGAATCATCTGATCAAGGTTTCGAGATAAGGCCGACGCGCCAACGTCGGTCGGGAAGGCACACCCGTGTCGCTCACCGT
>NZ_SMLD01000258.1:0-9473 GCF_004352805.1 Nonomuraea mesophila | reverse complement strand
GGCCGATCGCGGCCCTCGCCGCACCACCGGCCCGCACCACCGGCCCGCACCACCGGCCCGCACCACCGGCCCGCACCACCGGCCGCCGCTTTGCGAGACCCGCCCCGGTGGAGTGGCGCCGGGGGGTCGATTCGCCGGCATGGATGGCGGTCCGGCTCTTGCGGCCGGCCAGCCGATCACGGACACTTCCGGCGTGGACAGGGATCGGTTCGTCAGGTTCGCGGTCGTCATCGCGACCTTCGTGCTCGCCCCTGTGCTACTCGAAATGCTGGCCTGGTACATCGAGGGCGAGGAGTACGACGTTGCCCGCGCCGTCACCGTGCTCTCCGTGGTGACGGGGATGGCCCTGATCGCCCTGATCGCCGGCAGGCTGCGCGGACGGCTCCCGACCATGCTGGTCACGGCCATGACCGTGATGGCGGCCGGGGGGATCGTGCTGGGGTTCGCGGCGGGGTTCGGGCCGGTCCTGTGGAACGGGCACACGCCCGGCGAACTGCTCGGCCTGTCGATGATCGGGATCGCCGCGTTCACCCTGCTGACCGGGACGTACCTGCTGGTGCTGTTCCGGCGCGGCCTGTACGTGCCGCATCTGGAGGCCACGGCGGGCCCCTCGCCCACCACCACCAAGCGCAAGGTGATCGGCGAGTCGGAGATCCTGATCCGCACCCAGCCGGAGATCAGCGCGGCGCTGGAGAAGGCGCTGGCGAGCTGCGTCTCCGTGATCGACCAGGACGACCTGCACTTCGTGGCGTTCTTCGGGCCCGGCGGCTGCGCCTTCTACACCGACGTGCTCGACGACGCGGATCTGCAGCACTTCTTCCACGAGACGACGGCCGAGGAACGCAGGGGCTCCTACCTCAAGCTGGGCCGCCAGCTCGAGTGGATCGGGCAGCGGCTCGACACGCACCTCAGGCTGCTGGAGAGCGGCACGGTGATCAGGACCGTGCTGGACGTGGAGCGCGGCGCGCTGTTCCACTACTGGGTCGACCACGGCCGCTACGTCGTGGGCGTCACCCTCGACCAGCGCAAGGTCGGTGTGGCCGACGACAAGATGGCCAGGCTCGTCGACATGATCCGCGGGCACTTCACGTTGCCGCCCATCAACCAGCGCATCCGGCCGGAGCCGGGCGGGAACGTGCGCCCGATCAGGAGAGACCAGGCGTGGCCGGAGTCTGGCTCCTGACGGCCTGACGCATCCGCCGTCCGGATCACGGGAACCATGTGACGTGCCCTGACCGGGATCGACGTCCAAGACGAGGCGGGAAGGGCGTACGTCACCTTTGGGCGAGGGCCGGGTGGGTCATCGGCCGGACCTGCGCCCCCACGGGAAGCGGCGACGCCTGCGGGCCGGCTCCACGCGGGCGACGGTGACGCCGCTGAGCCCGCCCACGGTGCCGGACTCGACCGCCGCGAGGGCCGCCAGCACCTCGCCCTCGATCACGAACTGCACAGGACCGGCGACGTCCACCACGACCGCCGCCGCCCGCTCCTGCACGGCGGCCTGGCAGACCTGGAGTGCGGTGGCCTGGATGGGCCGGGCGTCCGGCCGCCACCTGGCCAGCGCGTCGGCGCCGGTGAACGCGAGCACCGCCTGCCTGCCGTCCTGCCCGACGAGCTTGGGCAGGGCCATCTCGCTCTCCTTCTCCTGCCGCAGCCCGTGCGCGCCGACCTCGCTCTCGGTCAGCAGGGCGACCACGGGCACGAGCAACCTGGCGCCGCTCAGCGCGGCCAGCACCTCGGCGTCGCCGGCCGTACCGGCCTCGTAGGCGGCCAGGGCGGCGGCGACGGCGGGAGCGGCGCGGCCGTCGTCGTCAGGGTTCAGAGGCTGCGGGATGCTCGGCACAACCCCCGAGACTACCCGCGCTGCGGCCGGCCTCCCGAGCCGCCCGGCTCGGCCGGCCTCCCGAGCCGCCCGGCTCGTTCCGCGGCCGGGGGGACAGCCAGCCCGGCGCCGGCCGCCGGCGTGCGCGGTAGGCCCTGGCGACGGCGTCGCGGGCCTGCTCGGCGCCGTCGGCGGTGAGCCGGTAGTAGCGGCGGACTGGGCGTGCCTGCGTCACGTGCGTCTCGGGGTACTCCAGCCGGCTCTCCAGCCAGCCGATCCGTTCCAAGCGGGCCAGGATCGGGTAAACGGTGCCGCTCGGCATCCCCGCCGACTCGCACAGCTCGAGACCGTACCGGTCGCGTTCCGGGTCGGTGAGCAGGACGCGGAGCAGAGCCATGGTCGGCATGGTCATCCGCGGACCACTCGTCATATGTCGAACGCTACATAGCCATCAGATCCGTACGGCCGCCATCCGGGTGACATCATGGTGGCGATGCGGATCGCGCGCCTTCCCCTCGACGAGCAACTCGCCGCCCTGCCCCGCGTGCTGGGCACCAATCCGGTGCTGACCGGCGTGCTGCACCAGGCCAGGGCGCTCGGCCTGCCCGGCTGGTGGGTCGCGGCGGGCGCCGTCGTGCAGACCGTCTGGAACCACGTGACCGGGCGTGATCCTGGCTACGGCATCAAGGATTACGACCTGATCTATTACGACCCGTCCGACCTGTCGTGGGAGGCGGAGAACGAGGTGATCAGGAGCGGGCGGCGGGTGTTCGGCGACGTGCCGGTCGAGATCCGCAACGAGGCCCGGGTGCATTTGTGGTACGAGGAGCGGTTCGGCGTGCCGTGCCCGCCGTACGACAGCACCGAGGACGCGATCGCCTCTTTCCCCGCCACGACGTGCGCGCTGGGCGCCCGGATCACACCGGCGGGCGAGTGGCGGCTGTACGCCCCCTACGGCGTGTCCGGCGCCTTCGATCTGCGCCTGCGCCCCAACCCGAGGCTGGCGCCGCGGCAGGTGTACGAAGCCAAGGTCGCCCGCTGGACCAGGGACTGGCCCGAACTCACCGCCCTCCCCTGGCCCTGACGCCGATCGGCCACGGCCCCCGCCACCACGCGAACGGTTCACCGCGCCGCGGCGATCGGTCACGAATTCGACCACGGCGCAGGGCCGGCAGTGCGCTGCGTGACGGCGGCCGGCCGGTGAAGGGTCAGAGGGCGTTTTCCTGGAGGGCCGTCAGCCACCCGCGGCGGGTGGCTGGGCCCGGCGAAGCCGTAAAGATGACAAGAAAGCCGTAAGGACCAGAAAGAGCCGCGGACCGGGATCATTCGTGGGCGGAGATGGCGGCGACGGGACCGCCGCCGGAGGGTCCCTGGTGGACGGCGGCCACGGAGACGAAGGCGGCCGGGTCGC
Source organism: Nonomuraea mesophila (assembly GCF_004352805.1). Lineage (NCBI taxonomy): Bacteria > Bacillati > Actinomycetota > Actinomycetes > Streptosporangiales > Streptosporangiaceae > Nonomuraea > Nonomuraea mesophila. The sequence goes on along the minus strand of NZ_SMLD01000258.1, from coordinate 6,240 downwards.
CCGTGACCGAGGCCGCGACGCCGCCCACGGTCGCCTTGATCTGCCGGTGCCAGTGCACGTCGGAGTCGTCCAGCATGATGTTGCGCCGCCCGCGCACCCGCCCCGAGGGGTCGGCCTCGCACTTCATGAACACGTTCACCAGCCGCCCGCCGAGGTCGGACGGGTGCGGGCGTTCGGGCAGCGGCAGCCCGGAGTCCCTGATGGCCTCCCAGATGCCGTCGGCGTCGAGGGCGTCCTTCATGACGCTGTGGCCGATGCGGTAGCGGCCGCCGATCCCGCGTACGTTGCCGACCAGCACGATCTGGGCCCGGTCGAGTTCCACACCCGACGAGCAGGAGGCCACCGACGAGTAGAGCGAGAGGTCCTTGTGGATCTGGTCGGCGCGGGGCATCTCGATCTCGCCGAGCGCGACGGCGACGCCGAGGGCGGTGGTGGAGTTGGACAGGTCCATGGAGGGGCCGGTCTCCTCGATGGCGGTGTCCTGGCCGCGGCTCTTGGCGTCGGTGATGGTGGCGAGGGTGAGCAGCGGCGTCTTGGTCTGTACGTAGTGGACGTCGCGCGGGTCGTCGATGCCGGCGATCTTCATGGCCTCGCGCACGCCGGCGGCGACCTTCTCCACCATGGCGGGCCTGCCGATGTCCTCGGGGAGGATCACGTCACTCATCGCCACGCCCACCGACAGCCGTGGCTCGTCGGAAGGGGGCGCGTCGGCCGTGGTGGCGAAGATGGTGGCGTGCGGGCTGAGCACTCCGTCGGTGCCGCCCGACCAGACCAGCGGTACGTTGTCCGGCGCCGGATGGCCGTGGTCGGAGAGCACCTCGCGGAAGGCCCGGTCGGCGAGGATGCGCGTGTAGTCGTTGACGCCGCCGTTGCCCTCGGTCTTGCCGATGACGGCGAGCACCCGGCCTGCTTCGATCACCCCGTCGGCGATGAGCCGTGACAGCCCGGAGGCGTCGGTGACGCTCTCGATGGGCACCTTGCGTACTTCTATCGGCTCCGGCATGCCAAGCCCCTTCTTCCTGGTCCTTCCCCCTGTCCTGGCGACGCTAGCCGAGCCGGTCAGCGGGGTTCATGGTCAATGTCTGCCCAGGAACGCAGCGGACGATGTCAACCTGCGCTGAGCGGCGGCTGTAGGGTCGCGCATGTGATTCGCGAAGCCCATGTCAATGGAATCAAGCTCGTCTACCGGGAGGAAGGCGACCCTTCCGCTCCCGCGCTCGTGCTGCTCCACGGACGCACCGCCGACCACAACGACTGGAACGGCATCACCCAGCATTTCGCCGCGCGCTATCACGTTCTGGCGCCCGACCTGCGCGGGCACGGCGCGAGTGACCGTCCCGGCGAATACGCGGTCCCCGCCATGGCCGCCGACGTCGCCGCGCTGCTCGACCATCTGGGCATCGAACGCGCCACGGTGGTGGGGCACTCGCTCGGCGGCATCGTGGCCTACCTGCTGGCCATGAGCCACCCCGGGCGGGTGGAGCGGCTGGTGCTGGAGGATCCGCCGCAGCCGTACCCGATCGAGAACCGCCCGCCGGTCGTGGAGGACGGGTCGACGGCGTTCGACTGGCGGATGGTGCACCAGACGGAGCGGCAGCTGGTCGCCCCCGACCCGGCCTGGAGGAAGGGGCTGGCGCGGATCACGGCGCCGACGCTGGTGGTGTCGGGCGGGGCGGCGAGCCATCTTCGCGCGCAGGACGTGGCGGCGCTGATCCCTGGGGCCGAGCTGGTGACGATCGAGGCGGGTCACCTGGTCCACGTCACCGCGCGCCGTGCGTTCCTGACCGCGGTGGACGATTTCCTGAACGGCGCGGCCACGGCAACATGATCGCCGGGCCACAGCTCGGCCCCGGATCACGCACCGGCTCCCTGATCGTCGGACCGGCTCCCGACTAAACACACCTGGCCGGGGCAAACGTGACATTGTGCCGAAGATCCGCCAAGGTGGAGAGGTGCGGACGAAGCTCAGCGATCATGTGAAGGAACGGCTGAGCACGTTCGGCCTCATGGCGCCGTCCATCACGCAGTGCGCGGTCGGCGCCGCGCTCGCCTGGCTCGTCGCCACCGAGGTGCTCGGCCACCCGCGGCCCATCTTCGCGCCGATCTCGGTGCTCATCTGCGTCGGCGTGGGGCTCGGCCAGCGCCTGCGCCGGCTGATCGAGATGGTCGTCGGGGTCAGCCTGGGCGTCGGCGTGGGCGACCTGCTGGTGTCCTGGATCGGCTCGGGCGCCTGGCAGCTCGCGCTGGTGGTGGCGCTGGCGATGGCCGTGGCGGTCCTCCTCAACAGCGGGGCGCTCTTCATCGCGCAGGCCGGTTCTTCGGCCGTGCTGGTGGCCACCCTGGTTCCCGGCGAGGGCGTGGGCGGCCTGGACCGCATGGCCGACGCGCTCACCGGCGGCATCATCGGGATCGCGGCGGTCGCGCTGCTGCCCGCGAGCCCGTTCATGATCGCCGCCAAGCACCTGTCCGGGGTGCTGGACGCGCTGTCGACGGTGCTGGAGCAGGCCGCTGCGGCGATCGAGAAGCGGGACGTGGACCTGGCCGCCGAGGCGCTGGAGGAGGCGCGCGACACGCAAGGGGTGGTGGAGGAGTTCGAGGCGGCGCTGAAGACCAGCAAGGAGATCGCCATGATCTCGCCGGTGCACTGGCACCGGCGCGCCCGGCTGGCCCGTTACGAGACCGCGGCCGTGCCGGTGGACCTGGCGCTGCGGAACGCGCGGGTGCTGATCAGGCGCACGCTGGCCTCGCTCGGGGAGGTCAGCCCTCCCCCGGCCGCTCTGGCCGAGGCCATGCGGGAGGTGTCGGAGGCGGCGCTGCTGCTGCAACTGGAGCTGGGGGCGGGCCGCGAGCCGACGCTGGCGCGACAGGCGTTGCTCGCCGTCGCGGCCAGGGAGAGGCCTCCGCAGCTCGGGTTCTCGGCCCACGTCATCATCGCGCAGCTGCGCTCGGTGGTGGTCGATCTGCTGCAGGCGACGGGAATGGACAACGAGGAGGCGACGGCCGCACTCACCCCGCTGGACGAGCCGAGCGGCGGCTCCCGCGGTCAGTGACCGCCCGGCGGGATGAACGTACGCAGCACGTCGGCGATCTCGTCGGCCTCGGTGAGCTTGCCCGAGGCCACGGCGACGACCAGGTCGTAGGCGCTGTCGTCGTCGGTGTCGAGCTCCACGCCGTTGAATCTCAGGAAGACGTCCGTGACCAGCCATGACAACCGCTTGTTGCCGTCGATGAGCGGATGGTTGACCGCCAGCGACTGCAAGAGGGCTCCGTCTTTCGTGAACAGGTCGGGATATGCCTCCTGCCCGAACATGGAGGAGCTCGGCCGGTGCACGGCCGAGTCGAGCAGGCCGAGGTCACGCACGGCGAGAATGTCCCCGAGCTCGGCCTCGGCAAGCTCCAGGACCTGTTCCAGCGTGAGGTAACGGGTCATTCGCCGAGCCGATCGAGAACGGTCCGCCACCGCTCCCTGGACTTGGCGCCGAGGCGGCGCACCTCCTCATCGGCTGCGTGCCGGGCGAGATATTCGTCGACGGCCGCCAGCACCACCTGCTGCATGCTGCGCCCCTCGGCGTCCGCGCGCTTGCGGAGGGCTTCGGTCTGCTGGTCGCTGAGGCGAAGGGTCATGGCCATGCCCCTCATCGTAGGCCGGGACGTGGTATCACCGCGATACCACGTCCGCATATTACCCTGAGCAACCGTACGATCACAGAGGTTTTACGGTGGGCGCGTCAGGACGACAGGCGCTTGAGCCGGGTCACCGCCTCGTCGATGACCTCGTCCTTCTTGCAGAAGGCGAAGCGTACGAAGTGCCGCCCGCGTTCGGGATGGTCGTAGAAGACCTGGGTCGGGATGGCCACCACCCCGGCGAGGTCCGGAAGCCGTCGCGTCAGCTCCAGGCCGTCCTCGAAGCCCAGCGGCCGGATGTCGGTCTGCACGAAATAGGTGCCCGCGGGCTTGAGCACGGAGAAACCCGCCGCCGCCAGGCCCTCCATGAGCCGGTCGCGTTTGTCCTGCAGCCCCGCCCGGAGCGCGGCCACCCACTCCAGCTCGTGCCGCAGTGCGTACGCCACCGCCAGCTGCCACGGGGCGCTCGCCGTGAACGTCAGGAACTGCTTGACGGTCTGCACCGCCGTGACGAGGCCGGGCGGTGCGCACACCCAGCCGGTCTTCCAGCCGGTGACCGAGAACGTCTTGCCCGCCGACGAGATCGTCACCGTGCGTTCCCGCATGCCGGGCAGCGTGGCGAGGGGGATGTGCTCCACCCCGTCGAAGGTCAGGTGCTCGTACACCTCGTCCGTCACGGCGATCAGCCCGCGCTCCTGGCACAGCTCCGCGATGACGGTCAGTTCCTCCCGGGTGAAGACCGTGCCGGTGGGGTTGTGCGGCGAGTTGACCAGGATGGCCCGGGTGCGCGGCGTCACGGCGGCGCGCAGCTCGTCGGGGTCGAACGTGAAGCGGCCGTCCCGCGGCCGCATCGTCACGGCCACCAGCCGGGCCTGGGCGAGGGCGATGGAGGCGGCGTAGGAGTCGTAGTAGGGCTCGAACGCGATCACCTCGTCGCCCGGCTCGCACAGCGCCAGCACGCTCGCCGCGATCGCCTCGGTGGCGCCCACGGTGACCAGGATCTCCCCCGCCGGATCGTAGGAGAGGCCGTAGTGGGCCGCGCGATGCTCGGAGACCGCCTGCCGCAGGTCGGGCACGCCGGGCCCCGGCGGGTACTGGTTGGCGCCCGCGCCGATCGCCTCGACCGCGCGGTCGAGCATCGCGGCGGGCCCGTCGGTGTCGGGAAAGCCCTGGCCGAGGTTGATCGATCCGGTTTGCACGGCCAGCGCGCTCATCTCCGCGAAAATCGTCGTGCCGAAGGCGCGCATCCTGGAAACAAGTGGTTCGGTCACGTGCCCACACTATTAGTCTCGTGCCGTGATCTCTCGGGTCGTGCTCGCCCTCGCCCTCTCGGCGACCCCCTCCATGACACCCGGCATGACCCCCGCGCCGCCCGGCGTGGCCGCGCGCCAGCCGTGCCCGGTCGCCATGCCGCCCCGCACGACCTGCGCCTTCCTGGAGGTTCCCGAGCGGAGGGACGTGCCGGGCCGCACGATCAAGGTGGCGTACGCCGTGCGCGTGGCCGGCGTCGACCGTGGGAACGATCCGGTGGTCCTCATGGGCGAAGAGCCGGGGCCGACGTCGATGGAGACGATGTCCGTGCTGAGCGCGATGTTCCCCGATCGCGACGTGGTGACGGTCGAGCAGCGCGGCGGCCGGCTCTCCGAGCCCTCGCTGGGTTGCCCGGAGACCGCGCAGGCGCTGCTCGGACGGTTGCGGCGGCCCTCAGCTGACAAGGGCGCCGCCGTGAGCGCCGACGAGCGGGCCGCCGTGAGCGCCGATGTGGGGGCCGCCGTGAGCGCCGATGTGGGGGCCGATGTGGGCGCCGCTGCCGTCCGGTGCCGCGAACGGCTTCAGGAGCAGGGCATCGACCTGCGGGGATACCGCGCGCAGGAGATGGCGGCCGACGTGGTGGCTGTGCGTGAGGAGCTCGGGTACGACGCCTGGCACCTGTTCGGGGTGGGCTCTTCGACCAGGGTCATGGCGGCCGTGGCCGCGGCCGACCCAGGTGGCGTGCGTTCGATGGTGCTCGACTCGTTCCAGGCTCCGGGCGCGGCCGGCGACGCGAGCACCGAGCGCGACCACGACGGCGCTGAGCACGACCACTACGGCGCCGATCGCGACCACGACGGCGTTGAGCGGGGCCTCGGCGGCGCGCTGGCGCGGCTGGGGGTCGCGGAGCGGTTCGCGGCCGTGCGGGCCAGGCTGAACGCCTCCCCGGCCCGGGTGCCTGCGACGGATCCGGTGGCGGCGCGGGCGTTCACGGCCGAGGTGACCGGCGACGACCTGGCCGCGATCATGGCGGAGGCGCTGCGCGGGGCGGACGTGGCGGCGGTGGCCCCGGCGCTGGTCGGAGGGCTCGCCGAGGGGCGTGACGAGTTGCTGCGGCCGCTGGTCGACGCCGCGGGCGAGCGGATGGCGGCGCGCGTGTGGGGGCTGTATCACGCGGTGCAGTGCCAGGACGAGGTCCCGTTCGGCACCTCCGCCACGTCCACCGCGTCTGCCGCGTCCATCCCAAGATCCCGACTTTTCACCATAAATGCGGACAAAGCGGTGTGCGATGCTTGGCAGGTGCCCAGGTCGGAGCCCTCGAACACCACCCCCGCGGCCCCCGCCTACGTCCTGAGTGGCCGGTAC
>NZ_SMLD01000257.1:0-9479 GCF_004352805.1 Nonomuraea mesophila | reverse complement strand
GGTCATGAGGCCTCCTTGAGGTCGTAGACGGCGTAGCCGCCGCGGTCGGGCGGGCCCGCGCAGACGTGCAGGCGGCGGGCACGGATCTCGGCGACCGTGGAGACCACGGTCTCGACGTTGAGCTCGGGGGCGTCGGCGGCGTGGTGGCACAGGGCGTCCGGAGCGCCGTGCCGGTCGGCCAGGACGGCGGCCAGCTCCGCGGGCCCGGCGTGCGGCCCGGCGCCGGCGAGCAGCGCCTCCAGCCTGACCTGGCGGGCGCGCGAGTTGCGCATCCAGGGCTGCGGGGCGTTCTCGTGCGCGGCCAGCTCCCCGAGGAAGTGGTTGGTGTGGGTGAGGACTCCCCCGGACGGTTCGAGCACGCCCACGCCACCCGGGGTGGTCTCCAGGTCCAGAGCTCCTCCCTCGTCGGCGATGAGCAGGTTGCGCGGTCCCGACCTGGGCACCGCCGTGACCGCGTCCGCCGCGCGGAACCGGTCCCGCTCCCCCAGCGCCAGGCGCGTCAGCAGGTAGCGCGGCACGCCCGTCCCCCACTGGTCCGTGCGCAGGAAGTTGCCGAACACGGCGACGCCGGCGTCGTTCATGCCGTGGTGGCCGAGCTGCCCGGCCGGGGTGACGGTGATCAGCGCGGGCCCGTCGGCCGGACGCCTGCGCAGCACCACGAACAGCGGCCCCACCTCGGGCGGGAGGTCGGCGTTCTGCGCGGCGATCGGGCCGCCGGGACGGGCGGGGCCGACCAGGGCCAGCGAGCTGCATTCGGGGGCGGCGGTGTTCCAGCCGGTCAGCTCGGCGCGCAGCTGCAGGATCCAGCCGTCGGCGGCGCTCAGCCCCGCCCCTTCGCCGACGCCGTCCACCTCGGCCGCCAGCTCGGGCGCGACGGCCTGGGTGGCGGCGCGGAACTCCATGGCCCGGTCCCTGGCGGCCGCCAGGCCGGGGCCGCCGGCGATCAGCTCGTGGTGGCGCAGGACGAGCGGGCGGGCGGCCTCGCCGTACGCCTGGCCCGCGGCGCGGCCGTCGCCGGGAACGTCGATCTCCGTCAACCGGACGGGAGGGCTCACCCGTCCACCTCCTTCGGGTTCGTACATGGTGTCCTTGCCGCCCGCCGCGCGGTGAGCGACGGTACGGCGGCGACCAGTTCGCGGGTGTACTCGTGCCGGGGGTCGGTGTAGATCTGCTCGGCGGGTCCCAGCTCGACCAGTTCGCCGCCGCGCATCACGCCGATCCGGTCGGCGACCAGCCGGACGACGGCCAGGTCGTGGGAGATGAACACGCAGCCGAAGCCGGTGGTCTCGCGCAGCCCGGCGAGCAGGCCGAGGATCTGCGCCTGGGTGGAGACGTCCAGCGCGGAGACCGGTTCGTCGCAGATCAGCACGCGCGGGTCGCAGGCGATCGCGCGGGCGATGGCGATGCGCTGGCGCTGGCCGCCGGAGAACGCGCGCGGCAGCCGGTCGGCGTGCTCGGGCCGCAGTCCCACCCGCCGGAGCAAGTCGGCGACCCGGTCGCGGCGGGCGGCGGCGTCCAGGGCGGTGTGCAGCAGGAGGGGTTCGGCGATGCTCGCCCCGACGCGCATGGCCGGGTCGAGCGAGCCGAGCGGGTCCTGGAAGACCATCTGCAGGTCCCTGCGGCGGGCCCGCAACGCCCGGCCTCGCAGGCGGGCCAGGTCGTCGCCGTCGAGCAGCACCTGGCCGCGGTCGGGACGCAGCAGGCCGACCAGCATGCGCGCGGTCGTGGACTTGCCCGAGCCGCTCTCGCCGACGATGGCCAGCGTCTCGCCCGCGCCCACCTCGAACGACACGTCCCGCACGGCGGGCCGCCCGCCGAACGTCTTCACCAGCCCGCACGCCCTCAGCGGCGCACCGGCGTTCTGCCCGCTCGTGCCGCCGCCACGGGCCCGGTCCTGCCCGCTCGTGCCGCCCCCGCAGGCCCGGTCCTGCCCGGTCATGGTGTCGCCTCCGCCGGCCTGCGGAGCCCGCCGCGCCGGTGGAGGTCGGCGCTGCGGGCGCAGCGCACGCTCCGGGCGCCCGTCCTGACGAGCTCGACCGGCGCGGTGTCGCACGGGTCCGGCCGCGTGTGAGCGCAGCGGGAGCTGAACGCGCAGCCGGGCGGCGGCTCGCCGGGGGCGGGGACGGTGCCGGGGATGGCCTGGGGCTTGTGCCCGCGCATGGCGTTCTCGGGCGCGGCGGCCAGGAGCGCCGCCGTGTACGGGTGGGCGGGATCGTCGAACACCTCGCCCACGCCGCCCTCCTCGACGAGGCGGCCCGCGTACATGACCGCGAGCCGGTGGCAGGTGCCGGCGACCACGCCGAGGTCGTGGGTGACCAGCAGCATGGCCATGCCGAGGTCGTCCTGCATGCGGACGAGCAGGTCGAGGATCTGCGCCTGGATGGTCACGTCGAGGGCGGTGGTCGGCTCGTCGGCGATGAGCACGGCGGGTTCGCAGGCCAGCGCCATGGCGATCACCGCGCGCTGGCGCATGCCGCCGCTGAAGGTGTGCGGATAGTCTCCGGCCCGCCTGCCGGGTTCCTTGATGCCGACGGCGCCGAGCAGGTCCACGGCCTGCCGGGCGGCGGCGGCGCGGCCCGTCCCGAGGTGGCGCCTGTGCACCTCCGCGATCTGCTCGCCCACGGTGATGGACGGGTTGAGGCTGGCCATGGGGTCCTGGAACACCATGGCGACCCGCCGGCCGCGGACGTCGGCCAGCGTACGGGTGCCGGCCGTGACGAGGTCGAGGGGCGGCCGGTCGCCGGGCTCCAGCAGGCGCACCGAGCCGGCGGTGACGGCGACGCCGCGTGGCAGCAGCCCGAGCAGGGCCAGGGCGGTCATCGACTTGCCCGACCCGGACTCGCCCACCAGCGCCAGCGCCTCGCCCGCGCGCAGCCGGAAGGACACGTCGTGCACGAGGGGGACCCGGCGGGCCGCGGGGCCGGCCGCGACCGACAGGCCGTCCACCTCCAGGACGTGGGTCATGAGACCTCCTTCGCCGGTTTCATGACCGGGGTGCGGTGTTCGTCGAGGGCCTGCTCGGTCACTAGAGCGCCCTCTTTCTCGCAGGCACCACTACGGTGCTTGGTCATGTGGGCTCCCGGTCCCGGCGGGCCAGCGCGTCGCGCAGCCCGTCGCCTACGGTGTTGAACGCGAGCACCGCCACCAGGATCACCAGGCCGGGCAGGACGACCAGCATGGGGGCCTGTTCGAGGTAGCGTACGGCTCGTTTGAGCATGGACCCCCAGCTCGCGAGCGGGGGCTGGACGCCCAGGCCGAGGAAGCTGAGGCCGGCCTCGGCCAGGATGGCGTAGCCGAACGTGAGGAACGCCTTGACGATCAGCGGCGTGCCGACGTTGGGCAGGACGTGCCGCCACAGGATCCTGGTGGTGGAGCAGCCTGTGGTGATCGCGGCCTGGATGTAGGTCTGGCCGCGCACGGTCATGGTGGCGCCCCGGGCCACCCGGTAGAAGCCGGGCGCGTAGACGACCCCGACGGCGATCATGGCGTTGGTCAGGCTGGGGCCGAGTGCCGTGGCGATGGCGATGGCCAGCACCAGGCCGGGGATCGACAGCAGGGCGTCGGCGATGCGCGACAGCACGAGGTCGGCGCCGCGTCCCAGGTAACCGGCGAGCAGGCCGAGGGGGACCCCGCAGACCGTGGCCACGCTCACCGCCAGCAGGGAGGCGCCGAGCGAGACCCGGGTGCCGTGCAGCAGCCTGCTGAGCACGTCGCGGCCCGACTCGTCGGTGCCCAGCCAGTGCGCGGCGCTCGGGCCTTCGAGCCGGTGCAGCAGGTCCTGGTCCACCGGGTCGTGCGGGGCGATGAACGGCGCCGTGAGCGCGGCCAGGGTGAGGACGGCCAGCACGCCGAGGGCGACGGCGACGTCCCGGCGGCCGGCCAGCCGCCGTCCGAGCGTGTCGCGCCGCTCGGCGGTGATCGTGGTCATGCGGCCCCTTTCGTCTGCGCGCCCGGGGTGAGCCACCGGTACGCCAGGTCGACGGCCAGGTTCGCGGCCACCACGACGACGGTGCTGGTGATCACGATGCCCTGCAGGACGGGCAGGTCCTGACGGGTCACGGTGGACTCGGCGAGCGTGCCCAGCCCGGGCAGCCCGAACACGGCCTCCACCACCACCGCGCCGCCGAGCAGCTGGCCGGTCTCCAGCCCGAGCACGGTCACGAACGGCACCGCCGCGTTGCGTACGGCGTGTTTGCGCAGCACCGTCAGCGGCAGCAGGCCTTTCGCCCTGGCGGTGCGGACGTAGTCGGTGTCAAGCACGTCGGCCAGGGCCGCCCTGAGCTGGCGGGTGGGCTCGACGGCGGCGGCGACGCCCAGCGTGAGTGCGGGCAGGGCGAGGTGTGCGGCGAAGGCTCCCACGCCGTCGGTGAGCGGCCGGAACCCGGTGGCGGGGAAGACGGGAACGGTGATCGCCAGCGCCAGGATCAGCATGAGCCCCAGCCAGAACGACGGGGTGGCGACGGCGAGCGCGGTGCCTGAGGAGATCACCCGGTCGAGCCGCCCGCCCGGCCGCAGCGCGGCGAGCGTGCCGAGCGGCAGCGAGATCAGCACCGCGACCGCCATGGCGGCCACGGCGAGGGAGAGCGTCACGGGCAGGCGTTCCATGAGGATCTCGGTGACCGGCTGGGAGTTGTACAGGGAGGTGCCGAGGTCGCCGGTGACGGCGCCCGCCGCCCAGCTCAGGTAGCGCACGGCCACGGGCTGGTCGAGGCCGAGCCCGGCGCGTACGGCGGCGATCTCCTCGCGGGTGGCGTGCTCGCCGGCGATGTGGATGGCGGGGTCGCCGGGGATGAGCAGGGAGAGCCCGAACGTGATCAGGGAGACGACGAAGAGCACCACGACGGCCCCGGCCAGCCGTTTGACTAGAAATATCGCCATAAGTCAGCCCATACCGACGACGCGGATGTCGTCGAACCCGGTGAGCAGCTTGCCGAAGTCGCGCACCTTGTCGTTGACCGCGTAGTACAGCTTGCGGTTGCAGATCGGCACGTTGTACGCGTGCTCGGCCGCGACCTTGGCGATCTCCCGGTAGCCCGCCTGCTGCGCGGCCCGGTCGGTGGCCGCCGCGCTCTCCTCGGCCAGCTCCTCGATCCGCTCCACGGTGAGGTCGCCCGGGTTGTTGAGCCCGCCCTTCAGGTAGTCCTGCTGGGTGATGAGCCGCGGGTCGGGCCCGGCCACGCCGATCTGGCTGACCAGGGCGTCGGCCTGGCCGCGGTTCTGGTAGAGGTCGATGGACTGGTCGGCGCTCATGGGCCGCAGCTTCATCTCGACGCCGATGTCCTTGAACTGGTCCTGGATGGCCTCGCCGAGCTGCACGAACGCGGTGTTGTCCCACACCAGCGCGGTGAAGGAGAACCCGTCGGGCAGCCCCGCGGCCGCCAGCAGCTGCCTGGCCTTGGCCGGGTCGTACGGGTAGGCGCCCTCCAGCGAGGGCTCGTGCGCCCAGTGCCCGGCGGGGGCCGCCTGGACGGTCGGCTCGCAGGAGCCGAGCAGCAGCTTGTCGGTGATCGTCCTGCGGTCGACGGCGTGGTTGAGCGCCTGGCGCACCCGCTGGTCGCCGAACTCGGAGCGGCCGGTGTTGAGGTTGAGCTGGTAGACGAGCCCGGTCAGGAACTCCTCCATCTTCAGGTCGGCGTCGCGCGCGGTGTCGGCCTGCTCGGGGCGGATGAGCGTGGCGTCGTACTGGCCGGAGCGCACGCCGTTGAGCCGGGTGTCGTCGTCGTTGACGAACGACATCTCGAGGCCCTTGAGCCGCTGGGCGCTCTTGTCGTAGTAGCCGGGGAAGGGCTTGTAGACGACGCGGTCGTCCCTGCGGTAGTCGGTGACCTGGTACGGGCCCGAGCCCACGGGCTTCCTGTCGAGGTCGGGGTTGTCGAACGCCTTCGGGCTGATCAGCGCGCCGCCCCGGTGGGCCAGGGCGTTGAGGAGGTCCTCCTCGGATCCGGTGTGGCGGATGGCCAGCGCGCCGTCCTCGACCTCGACCTCCTTGATCATTTTCAGCAGGGAGGCGGCGGTGCTGCCCTTCGCCGTCATCGCGCGTTCCAGGTTGGCGCGTACGGCCTCGGCGTCCAGTGGGGTGCCGTCGTGGAACGTCGCGCCCGAACGCAGCGTGAAGACCTCCTTGCCGCCCTTCTTCTTCCACGACTCCGCGATCATGGGGGCGATCTCGCCCTCGGGCGTGATCGTGACGAGGCGGTCGTAGACGGGCAGGACGTAGAGCTCGTCCCAGGCCGTGGAGGCCTTGTGCGGGTCGAGGGTGGAGGGGAAGGCGGTGTAGGCGAAGCGCAGCACGCCGGCTCCGGACTGGGTGGACGGGGCTCGTTCGCCGCCGCCCTGCGCGCAGCCCGCGCTCAGGACGGCGATCACGGCCAGGGAGGCCGCGAGCACGCGACCGGTCATACGAGACATGTGAGTCTCCTTACGGATGCATCTCCTCCCAGCACGCGCGGCTGAGATGGGCAATGTGGACCCTCGCCCCCGAAAACCCCGGCAGCCCGTCGGGCAGGACCGCGGGAAGCTCGTCCGTGTAGACCGCGAGCACGTAGCGCGGCCCGTCGTCGCCGAAGAAGACGCCGCCGTCGCTGACGTCCCGCCAGCCGGCGCCGCTCTTGTGCGCGACCTTGGTCCCGTACGGCAGCAACGCCGGCAGCGTGTCCCTGAACTGCTGGTGGCAGAGCACGTCCAGGGCGAACGAGCAGAGCTCGGGCGGGCACCCGAGCAGCCGGTTGGCCTCGGGCTCGGCCGCTGAGCCGCGGGCGATCAGCTCCAGCAGCCTGGCCTGGTCGCCGGGCGTCGTCACGTTGCTCGCGTCGACCGGATGGTCGGGGGCCAGCCGCGGGATCAGCGCGTGCCGGTGCCGCGTGCCGGTGAGTCCGGCCGACGCGCACAGGTCGTTCACGGCGTCGAGGCCGACCAGGTCGAGGACGTGGGCGGTGGACAGGTTGTCGCTCTGAATGATCATCAGGGTGACGGCGTCGCGCAACGACAGGCGGAGCCCCGGGTCGAGGTGTTGCAGGAGCCCGGTGAAGACGCGGTCGCGGTAGCGGCCGTCGATGCTCAAGCGGGCGTCGAGGTCGAGCTCGCCCCTGTGCACGGCGCGCAGTGCCGCCATCATGACGGCGACCTTGCGGGTGCTGGCCGCCGGGAACGCCCGCGCGCCGTGCCGGTCCGCCCGCACCCCGCCGTCCGGCAGGCCGATGAGGCACCAGCCGGTGACGTACGGCTGGGTGTCGCACAACGCGTTCAGCCGCCGGACGGCCCGTGCGAACCGGGACGTGCTCGCATGCATGTCGGCGACTCTAAGCCAAAACGATTTGGCATCACAAGACCCTCTGCCTAAACGATTTGGCACCGAGGGCCTTAGGCTGACCCCATGCAGCCGTCACGATCCCGTCCGCGGATCCGCGATGTCGCGGAGGCCGCGGGGGTGTCCGAGACCACGGTCTCCCACGTGCTCAACAACAAGGGGCGGGTCGACGTTGCGACCAGGGCCCGGGTGGCGGAGGTGGCCGAACGGCTCGGCTACCGGCCCAACAGCAACGCGCGCGGCCTGCGCTCGGGCCGGGCCGACACCATCGCGCTGCTCATGCCGATCGTCGACCTCGACGCCACCCACCACATCCTGGCCGTCGACTTCTACCTGTCGCTGACCATGAACGTGGTGGAGGCCGCGTTCGAGCGCGACCAGGCGCTGCTCCAGCTGCCGCCGCTGCGCCGGCTCGATGACCTGCGCCGGTTCGGCATCGACGGCGGCATCGTCGTCGACCCGCTGCCCGAGGACCCGCGGGTGGCCATGTTCGACCGGCTCGGCCTGCCGGTGGTCACGATCGGCCGCGACATCGCCCACACCGGCGACCCGTGGTGGGTGGCCGCCGACAGCGCGGCCGGCACGCTGACCGTCCTCGACCACCTGGCCGCCGCCGGAGCGCGCAGGGTGGCGATGTTGTCGGTGGACATCGGGTGGTCGTGGTTCGCCGACGCCGAACGCGCGTACGCCGAGTGGACAGCTCGGCACGGCCACCACCCGATGCTGGTGCCGGCCCGGCCCGACAAGCTCGACAGCAGCGCGGCCGAGGCGGCGGGACGGCTGCTCGACCTGGAGCCCGACGCCGTCTACGTGCCGCCGCAGTGGCTGGCCACCGGCCTGCTGCGCGCCGCCAGGGAGCGCGGGCTGAGCGTGCCCGGCGACCTGCTCGTGTCCGTGGGGGTCGACAGCCACCAGGCGCGCACGAGCGATCCGCCGCTCACGGCCGTCGACCTCGACCCGGCCAGGACCGCGAGGGAGGCGGTCGACCTGCTGATCAGCCGGATCGAGGGCCGCCCGCCGCGGGCGCCGCGCGTCATCCCGGTCACCCTGCTGCCCCGGCGCTCCACGGCGGTGCTCACGACGTGAGGAAGTCCTGCGGCCCCAGCGCCCGCTCCACGATCCTGACCTCGCCGGTGCTTGACGCTGACCGGCGACGGCCGGAGCCGGACGTTGCCGGAGCCATGGGCAGCACCGTGATCTCCGTAGGTGGCGGCATGGTTGTGGCGGCGGTAACGCCCGGCCTCCGCGGGCGGACCTTTCGGGGCGGACGCGGCCAGGGCGGTTGCCGGGCACCGGATCTTCTTCTGCGGGGCATTGAAGCAATAATGTGTGGATCGTTTGAATAGATCGAGGAAAGGGGCGGGATGCCGGAAATGCGCCCGCTCCGGCCGGACGACCCCGCGCACATCGGCGGCTACCGGCTGGTCGGCGTGCTCGGGTCCGGCGGGCAGGGAGTGGTCTACCGGGGCACCGGCGACCCGGGACCCGACGTCGCCATCAAGGTGCTGCACGGCCACCTGAGCCACGACGACGGCGCCACCGCCCAGTTCCTGCGGGAGGTGGAGGCGGCGCGGCGGGTGGCCGCCTTCTGCACGGCGGCGGTGCTGGACGTCGGCATGCTGGGCGAGCGGCCGTACATCGTGAGCGAGTACGTCCCCGGCGACACGTTGCACGCGGTCGTCCGCTCCGGCGGACCGCGCTCCGGCGGGGCGCTCGACCGGCTGGCCATCTCGACCCTGACCGCGCTGACCGCCATCCACCAGGCCGGGATCGTGCACCGCGACCTCAAACCGGCCAACGTCCTGATGGGCCCCGACGGGCCGATCGTCATCGACTTCGGGATCGCCAAGGCACTCGACGCCTCGACGCACACGTCCGGACTGGTCGGGACTCCTGCGTACATGTCGCCCGAGCAGTTCGGCGACGCGCGGGTGGGGCCGGCGTCGGACCTGTTCAGCTGGGCGGGCACGATCGTGTACGCGGCCACGGGACGTACGCCCTTCGCGGGCACGACGGTCGCTGTCGTCGTCAACAACGTGCTCAACGGTGTGCCGGATCTCTCGGGCGTGCCGCGGCACCTGCTGGCGGCGGTCGAACAGTGCCTGTCCAAGGACCCCGCCGCCCGGCCCTCCCCCGCCGACCTGCTTCAGGAGATCATCCGGCAGGCGAACCC
>NZ_SMLD01000256.1:0-9537 GCF_004352805.1 Nonomuraea mesophila | reverse complement strand
AACCAGCCCCCGAGCCAGCCCCCGCAGGCCGGAAACCGCGTCGCGCGGGCCGCGTGCGGTCGCGGGGTTCCCGCAAGGGCACGCGGATCGCGCGGACGGTGCTGGTGTCGGCCGTGCTCGCCGCCGGGACGGCCGCCGCCTGCCGGCCGGCGGCGGACGAACTGCCGCTGCCCGCCACCTTCACCGCCCGCGCGCTGCAGGACGCCTACGCCCGCCACGCCTGGCACGGCCGCCGGTTCCTGGCGCTGAGCCGCGCGGGCGACGGTCAGGCGATCGAGGTCGTGGGAGATCTGGCCCGCGCGCGCAGGGTCATCGTGTACGTGCCGGGCTCGGGACAGAGCCTGGCCGCGTTCGACGACTCCCCGGAGAGCCCCGGGCGAGCGGCCCACGCGCTCCACGACGAGGCCGCGACCCTCGGCCCGGGGACCGCGGTGATCGGCTGGCTGGGGTACGACACGCCGAGCCTCGCCCACCCGGAGATCCTCACCGTCTGGCCCGCCGACAGAGGCGCCAGGCGGCTCCGGTCCCTCATCGACCGGCTGCCGCGGCACCTGCGGATCAGCCTCGTCTGCCACAGCTACGGCTCGGTGGTGTGCGCCCGCGCCGTCGCGGGAGGTTCGCCGGTGCGTGACCTCATCGTCGCGGGCAGCCCGGGCCTGGGCGTCGGGAAGGCGTCGGACCTGCGCACGCCGGCGCGGATCTGGGCGATGCTCGGCCGCAACGACGATGTCCTGCGCGCCGGCCTGCTCATCGGGCCGTTCGGGTTCGGCACCGACCCCGTACGAGCCGGGTTCGGCGCGCGCGTCGTCGACGGCGGCGACACCCGGCACCACGGCTACCTGCGGCCCGGCAGCCGCACCCTGACGGAGATCACCCACATCGCCGTGACCGGGACCCGGCGGGCGGCGTGAGCAGCCGGCCAGGTCGTCCCCGCGCACCCCGGCCCGCGCCCAGGGCATGATGGATGCGCGGGGATCGACGTGCGTGCGAGAGCCGCGACGGTATGGATGTGCGGCGATCGACGTGCGGCGGCCGCGGTGGTGCGGTGGTGCGGTGGTGCGGTGGAGGAATGATCGTCAGAGCCTGGATGAGCCGTCCATGGGCGGGCGACGCCGCGGTCGCCGCCGTGGTGCTGGCGGCGGAACTGCTCGGCTACCCCTATGCGGGGCTGGACGCCAAGGTGGTGCTGATCGCGGTGGCGGCCGCGGGGCTCATGGTGGTGCGGCGGCGCCATCCCCTCGTCGTGGCCGGCCTCGTCGGCGTCCTTTACCTGGTGGGCATCCAGCCGCCCACGTACGACGCGCCGGTCAGCGCCATGCTCATCGCCCTGTACGCGGCGGGCAGGCACTCCTCGCCCCCGGTCTCTATCGTCACGGCGGCGCTGGCCGTGGCCGGCGGCCTGGTCGTCCTCCACCCGTCGCTCGCGCTCGCCCCCTTCGCGACGGCCCTGACCCTCGCGCTCACCCCGGCGTCCCCCGTGGCGGCCGGCTACGCCATGCGCCTGCGCGCGGAGCTGTCCCAGCGGCGCGAGCAGCAGGCCGCCGAGAACGCGGTACGCGAGGAACGCCGGCGCATCGCCCGCGAACTGCACGACGTGATCGCTCACCACGTCAGCGTGGTCGGCCTCTACATGGGCGTGGCCAGGCGGACGATCCCGGCCGACCCCGACCGTGCCCGCTCGGCCCTGCGCACCGGCGAGGAGACCGCGCGCCAGGCGATGACGGAGATGCGCCGCCTGCTGGACGTGCTGCGTACCGACGGCGAGCCGATCGAGAACCAGGCGGGCGTCGGGGTGGCGCGGCTGCCCGCGCTGGTCGAGGCGTCGGGCAGCGCGACGCTGGAGGTGCAGGGCCAGACCGTCGACCTGCCGACGACCGTCGACCACGCGCTCTACCGCATCGCCCAGGAGGCGCTCACCAACACGCGCAAGCACGCGGCCGGGGCCCGGTCACGGGTGCGGCTGGCGTACCTGCCCGACCTGGTCGAGCTGGAGATCAACGACGACGGGCGGTCGCGGCCCGGGACCGTGGGGCTCGGGTTCGGGCTGGCGGGGATGGCCGAGCGGGTGTCGTTGTGCGGCGGCGAGATCCGCGCCGGGCCCTCGCCTGAGGGAGGCTTCACCGTACACGCCCGCATCCCGCTGCCGGAGACGATGTGATCAGAGTGCTGCTCGTGGACGACCACGCGGTGGTCCGCGTCGGGCTGCGCCTGCTGCTCGACACCACGCCCGACCTGACCACGGTGGGGGAGGCGGCCGGCGGGCACGACGCGGTACGCCTCAGCCACGACCTGCGGCCCGACGTCGTCCTGATGGACCTGCACCTGCCGGACCTCGACGGGGTGGCCGCCACCGAGCGGATCGTGTGCGAGCTGCCGCAGGTCAGGGTGCTGGCGTTGAGCACGTTCGACCTGGAGGAGCACGTGGTCGCGGCGCTGCGGGCCGGAGCGTACGGCTTCGTGCCCAAGGACGTGTCGCCGGAGGAGCTGATCGAGGGCATCAGGATCGTGCACCGGGGCGAGGCGACCGTGGCGCCCCGGTTGCTGCTCGGCCTGATCGGCACGTTCGTGCGCCCGGCCCGCCCGCGTACGGTCGTGACGCCGGACGAGTTGTCCGTGCTGAGCGAACGCGAGGTGCAGGTGCTGGAGCTGATCGCGCGGGGCCTGTCGAACGCGCAGATCGCCGAGGAGGTGAAGCTGTCGGTGTCGACGGTGAAGAACCGGGTGAGCGACCTGTTCGCCAAGCTCGGCGTGCGCGACCGGGCCCAGGCGGTGATCGTCGCCTACGAGGCCGGGCTGGTCACGCCGGGCGGCGGACGTCCGTAGGGCGGCGCGGCGGACCTACCGCGGCGCCAGCACGCAGAACTCGTTGCCGTCGGGATCGGTCATCGCCACCCGGCCGGCCTCGTCCTCGCCCATGCCGGCGCGCGACGCCCCGAGGCCGATCAGACGGTCGACCTCCGCCTGCTGGTCACCGTGGGCGGGCGGGGCGAGGTCGAAGTGCAGCCTGTTCCTGCCGGTCTTCGGCGCCACAGGAGGGCCGCCCCATGTGATCTTGGGGCCGCCGTGCGGGGAGCGGATCGCGGTCTCCTGGTCCTGGTCCCACACCAGCGGCCAGCCCAGCGCCGCGCTCCAGAAGTAGCCGACCTCCTGCGTGCCGTCGCACGAGAGCGCGCCGATGAATCCGCAGTCGGCGAGGAACCGGTTGCCCGCTTCGATCACGCACAACTCGTTGCCTTCGGGGTCGGCGAGCACCACGTGACCCTCGTCCGGGCGCTGCCCGACGTCGATGTGGCGCCCCCCGAGCGCGAGCACCCGGTCCACCGTCTCGCGCTGCTGGTCCGGGGACGTGCTCGTCAGGTCGAAGTGGATCTGGTTCTGGCCGGTCTTCCTCTCCTGCGACGGCAGGCAGCGGATGTGGAACCCGGTGTCGTCGTCCGGAAGGAGCACGACGGCGCCGCGAGGGTCGCCGGCCGTCTCCCAGCCCAGCACCCCCGCCCAGAACCGCGCGAGCCCGGGCGGGTCGTTGGCGTCGATGCAGAGCGCGACGAGCTGAGCGGCCATCGGGGTCTCCCGTCTCCTGACCCGCGGGTCGGGTCGTGCCGGCGCGTGACGGCAGCAACGCTAATCCACCCGATACGGGCGACGCGACCGCATTTCCGGCGGGCCCCTCCCCGGCCACTTCCCGTGAGGTCGCCGGTCCCGGTGTCAGCCGGCGGCCGGGGAGCGACCGGTGAAGCGGCGCAGCGCGTGCAGTCCCGACACGCCGTAGACCTCCTCCACCGCGTCCGCCAGCAGATGGCAGGTCCTGAACCGGTCGAGCGGGGTGAGCCCGAGCCGCGTCAGGTGCAGGTACGTGTAGTTGAGCAGCACCCGGTAACGCCGGAACGCCGGATCGGCGAAGATCGCCTCGTGGTAGGCCGGGTTGTCGAAGACCAGGCGTTGCAGCTCGCTCGGCTCGCGGTGCGGCGCGGGCGGGTCGCCCGGCCGCACCCGAAGCGCCTCGCCCGGTTCGATCATCGGCTGGATCATCCGGCCGTCGTCCAGCTCCGTCACGCGCCTGCGGTACCGCTCCAGCAGGTCCGCCCATTCCCGTACGAACGCGACGGCCGGGGCGGCGGGGTCGTCCAGGCAGGCGACGACGTCCCGTACGCGCCCCGTCAGGGCCGCCCGCCGCTCGCCATAGGCGCGCTCGAAGGACGCCCGGGCGGCCGCGGGGTCGGCGGCCCAGGTGAGGTAGCCCTCCGCGTGCATCCGGAACGACAGGTAGCTGCGGTCGATGCGCTGCGAGGTGTGCGCGATGGTGAGCATGAGGCTCAGCGCCAACCCCGCCTTGCTGTCGCGGCCCGCGCGTACGTGCTCCAGCATGCCGAACAGCAGCGGGGTGGCCTCGACGTAGAAGTCCGTGAGCAGGCCCACCGCCTCGTCGCTGCCGAGCACGTGCCGGCGCGAGTCGTACGGCGCGTCGCGAAGGGAGTTGTCAGGGGGCCACGGGGCGAGCGGGCCGGGTTCCTGCTCCCGCACGGCGAGCAGGCGGTGTCTGGGCAGGCTCTCGGCCGGGTCGAGCGCGGCCGTCGAGGGATGCTCGCGCAGATACTCGCCGACGACGTCGGCCACGCGCGGGCGCACGACCCGTTCCCACACGTCCGGCGCCGCCTTCACGTTGATCCGCAGGTGCGGGCCCTGCCGCCAATGACGCAGGACGTAGGCCGCCGCCACCCGGCCGCGCAGCCCGTCGAACAGCGGCCGTACGGCGTCCAGCAGCAGCCCGTCCTTGTCCGGCGCGTGGTAGTAGACGTGCACGCTGTGCCAGGTGGGAGCGTCGGATTCGGGCAAACCGGTCAGGGGGACCACCTCCGGGAGTCGGCGAGAGCGGCGATGGCGCGGCCCGCCAAAAACGACATGTGGTGCTCGGCTCCGGCGTCCAGCCCCAGCCGGTTGTGGAACAGGTGGACGCAGCGCATGACGATCAGCGCCACCGTACGCCGCTCAGCGGGCGCGGCCTGGGCGAAGGCCGCATGGGGTGAGCCGGGGTCGGACGGCGTGCAGCGGCCCGCGGCGTGCAGGGCGCCGAGGTCCTCGTGGAGCACGCGCACCGACGACGCCCACGCGGCCAGCAGGCCGGTTCCCGACTCGGGCGTGTCCCACAATGAGCGCGTCTGGGCGAGCAGGGCGCCTTTCCGGCGCCGCCACTCCTCCTCCCGCCCCGCGACGCTCCCGGCACCCGGCACCTCGCGGGCGGGCGCGTCGTCCGGCAGGTGCGCGACCGTGGCCAGGCGGTGCGCGGCCGACGGCAGGTCGGGCTCGCACACGGCCGCCGCGATGGTCAGCGCGGCCAGCCCGATCGCCGCGCGCGTGCCCATCCCCGTCCCGGCGCGCAACACCTCCAGCGCGAGCCGGCTCGACTCCGCGAAGTGCCGTTCCACGGCGGCCACGCAGGCGGCGTCGCCGTAGGCGTCGTACTCGGGCCGGTAGTCGATGAACGCCACCGACCCGGCCGGGTGCAGCCGCTCGTCGAAGTCCGTACGCCGCTCGCCCCTGGCCACGGCGGCGGCGAAGGCGCGGTAGGCCGCCGGGTCGACCGACGGGGACGGGTGGGCGGCGAAGTGGGCGGCGGACCGCTCGCGTACCACCTTCTGGACGCGCGGCAGCCGCGCCGGGTCCGGCACCTCCAGCCGCAGCCGCACGTGCGGGCCGCCCTCCCAGTAGCGCAGGAAGAAGGCGCGGCGCGCGGTGCCGTCCGCCGCCAGCTCCCGCGTCACCGGGTCCACCACGCCGGTGATCAGCGGGTCGAGGTCGCCGGAATGGAACAGGTGCGCGCCGACCCAGCCGGTCCCGCCGCCCGCGTCCTGCCGCGTCCCCGTCATCGGCCCGCCCTGCCCGAGAGCTGCACGACGTACTCGGTGACCCGGCCCGCCGGCCCGTAGCGGGGCGCCTCGAAGGGATCGGGCAGGGCCTCTTCCAGCACCAGCAGCGCGTCCGGGTCGCGCAGCGTGCGGACGAAGCCGGTCAGCAGCAGCAAGTCGGTGACGTCGACGTACATGGGCTTGCGGTCCTTGCTGAGCAGCCCCGCGAGCAGGCCGCGGCGCAGGTCCACCACCCGGGCGAAGAAACGGCGGGGCACTCCGTGCAGCGCCAGCCACTCGGCCAGCCTGGGCAGGTAGGCGGCCTCGCCCTCACCCTTGGCCGGCACGGGGAACGCCCCTGCCCGCAGGCGCCAGAGCGCCCGCGCGACCGTCACACGCCCGAGGTCCATCCGCGGCCAGCGCTCCACCACGCCCTCGGCCGGTGTCTCGGCGCGGGTGCGGAACACCCAGCCGGGCACCATCGCCGTGGACGGCTCGCCGAACGCCCGCACCAGGAACTGCAGCCACGGCGGCAACCAGTACTGGGCCGTCATACCCAGATGAACGGGCCTGACCGGGCGGCCGGCGCCGTCGTACAACACCAGCCGGTCGCACCCGGGGTCGTAGCCGACCGTGAGATCCGCCGGCCGGACGACGGGCAGATGCGCGTCGGGAGCGGTGAAGGGGTGGTCGAGGGCGAGGTCGGCGGTGGCGGGGCGGACATTGAGGCCGCCGCCGACGAGTCCGCGGCACTCGGCCACCATCACCTCGCCCTGCGCGGCCCGCAGGCCGGCGGCGGGCGGAGCCTCGCCTCCCGCCAGGGTGACCAGACGGTGCAGCCGCGACAGACCGCGCCCGTACCCGGCGGTGACGGAGTTGACGACCGCGCGCAGACCACCCGGTCCCGGTACGGCCTGCAGGTAGCAGCAGATCGAGCCCGGCGGCCGGACGAAATCCGGCCAGTTCCGCGCCATGGCGGCCACGCGGGACCGCGTGAGGTCGACCACCGGCTCGCGGACGCCGGGTCCCGCGCCGGCCCGCTCCCAGAAGGAGCGGCGCAGCTCGGTCAGCCGGGTCAGAGCGGGCGGGTACGCGGCACCCGGCACCGCGCGGGTGCCCGCGACCGGGTCGCGCAGCATGCCGCGCAGCAGCGTCCCGCTCTCGCCAGGGGCCTGCCCGTGGATCTCGCGGTAGAGGTCGAGGGCCGGTACCCGCCCACCGGGGCCGTACCGGTCGAGGAAGAACGCCGCGGCGGCGATCTTGACGGGCAGGTCGGGGTCGAACAGGCCGAGCAGCCCGCGCAGCGCGTCCAGGTCGTCGCACACCCCGCGCCAGGCCGGCGCGCTCAGCCGTCCCGCCACGCCGGGGATGACGGCGCTGTGCCAGAGGAGGTTCTTGTCCGGCAGCGACGGCCCCGGCGGCAGCACCTCCCTTAGCGCCGCACGCACGACCCCGGCGGCCCGCCCGGCGTCGCCGGGACGGGTGCCGCAGTCGCGCAGCGCCCCGGCGACCCGGCCGACGGCCTGCGCGTACGGCGACGGGCCGTCCTGCGCCAGCCACGACGCCAGCCGCCCTACCGGGTCGTCGCCCTGCTCGTCGTACGGCGGGACCAGCTCCAGCAGCCCCGCGTCCAGCAGCGGCTCGATGCCCGGCGCGTCGGCCAGGGTGGCGTGGTCCCGCCCGCGTACCCAGTCGAGAGCCTCCCGCACGCCGGGGCTCGCGGCCACCGCGTTCAGCGGCTCGCCCTGCCCGAAACCGAGGAACCAGATCCGGTCGCCGTCGTCGGAGGCGGACGGGTTGACCCGTAACGGGGCCCGCTCGCGTACGCGCCGATGCCGCGTGAGCGCCGCCCACAGCGGCCGCAGGACCGCCCGGTCAAGCTCGGCCATGACCTGCCAGGCCGGTTCGCCGCCGGTCCGCACCGCGGGACCGCCCGGCTCCCACCGGCCGAGGCCGCTGAGCGTGAACGTGGCGTACGGGCTGGTCTTGACGCTCGCCCGGGCGAGATAGCGGGCCAGCCGCAGCAGCTCCTGCCGTTCCGGCGGACGGTCGGCCGGGCCGGCGAGCCACGCCTCGAGGCGGGCGGACAGCACCGCGCTGCCCTGCGCCAGGCCATGGCGGAAGCCGGGGTCGGACACGGCCGCGCGCAGCACCGCCGTCTTCTCCTGCGACTCCGCCGCCAGCACGGCGGGCAGTGCGGCGCGCAACTCCTCCGCACGGCCGCGCAGGGTGCTCCACGCGCGGATCCGGGCGGCCAGGTCCGCGGGCAGCTCCGCCGCCACCTCGGCGGACGCGGCCGGGCCGGTCGGCCGGCGACCCGCGAACACCGCACGCCGCAGCGCCACCAGCCCGGATCTCACCCGGCCTGCGGCCACGCCGCCGATCACCTCGTGCAGCGGATCGGACAGCTCCGCGCCCTCGCGCCGCAGCCGGTCCGAGACGCTCATGAGCTCGTCGACCAGCCGCCACGTCCGGGTACAGCGCATCCGGTCGAGCCCGGCCACCGGCAGCCCGGCGACGCGGACTGCCAGAACGGGCGACAGGGCATAATCGGGATCGGCGGGCCTGGCAGAGACGCCGTCCCCCGTGACGGGGACGGCCTGCGCTACATGGGTCAAGGGAACGCGCTCCTCGAAGGGTTCGTCGGGGGGCCGAGGGCGCCCACGGCACGGGCGCCCTCGGCCCTGCTCGTCACATCGGTGGCCGTTCGCGGCTCACCGCCGACGCCTGCTTACACCTCCGGGGCCCAGCAGCTCATCGCCGTCAGGTACGACGAGCAGTAGCCAGGGGAGGACGAGGCGCCGGTCTCGACGGTGCCGTGCCCTTCGGCCACGATGGAGTCGGCCGAGACGACGTCGATGGAGTCGACGTCCAGGCCGCGCAGGTCGAGTTTGAGGTTCTCCGACATGTGTGTCTCCTGAATGTGTGTGACGTACGAGAGGTCGGACGCAGTCGGTCCGGCCTGGTCACCAGCTCGTGGGGGCGGGTATCACCTCCTCGGCGACAAGGGCGGGGACAGGGCGGGCCACCACGGGCCCGCCGGTCGGCGGGGTGCCCATCGCCAGGAAGGACAGGCTCCTCAGTGGGGTCGCCGCGAGGCCGAGCACCTCGTCGGTGGTCTCGTTCGCGCCGTCGGAGTGGATGCGCGCCGCCAGGCCCAGCGCGGTCGCGGTGAGCGCGGCCCGCTGCGCGACCAGGCCCGCCTCCATCTGCTGCATGCGATACCAGCGGTCGCCGTACAGGCGCACGCCCGCGAGGGGGTCGCCCACGGGGACCAGCACGGCCGCGGCCCCGCGCAGCGCCACCCGGGTGTTGGCCAGCAGCCGCCCGGTGGCCACGGCCTCCACCCCGGCGCCGGCCAGCCGGTGGAGTGCGTGCCGTGCGGGGTCGTACCAGTAGGCGGCGCGCGGCAGCCCCTCCACCCGCAGCGACAGCAGGCACAGGGCGGTCGCGGCCGATCCCGTCGCGGTGCCGGGAAGGTCGGCCGGGTAGCCGCCCCCTGCCGCGGCCAGCACCGCGCCGAGCGCCTTGGCCGCGAGCGGCACCGGACGGTAGCCGGCCACCGGGGACGTACGCCGCGCCACCCCCGCCGCCGGACGGGCTCCGGCGGCGGGCTCGGGAGCCGGGAAGGCGGGGCCCGCCCGCGCCGGCAGCTCCGGCCGCGGCACGCCCTCCGGTTCACCCGGGGCGGGGG
>NZ_SMLD01000255.1:0-9559 GCF_004352805.1 Nonomuraea mesophila | reverse complement strand
GGGCGGGGGCCGGCGCGCCGGGGGCGGCGTCCGTCACGATCGCGGCGATGTCCTGGTGCAGGATGTGGCGCACCTGCGCGTCGGGCAGCCCCGGCCGCACACCGACGACCCGGGCTCCCACGACGTAACCGGCGATCACCGCGGCGAACGCCTCCGGGGTGACGCCGAGCATCAGGGCGACCCCGTCCCCTGGCCCGAGGTCCGCCGCGCGCAGCCCGGCCGCCAGCCGCCTCACGAGGCCGAGCAGCTGCGCGCCGGTGACCGTACGCACCCCGTGCTCGATCACGGGCCGGTCACCGGCCGCGGCCAGGACGTCCAGGACCGCCCGCGGGTACGTGTCAGCCGGCATCGGCGAGGCATTCCTTGGCGAAGACGGCCAGCGGCTGCTGGTGCACCGCCGGCATGTCCCATTCGTTCTCGAGGTTCTCCGCGAGGTGGTGCACGCCGGCCTCGGCCCCGTCGCGGTAGTAGCGCACCACCGGGTGCAGGTAGCTGGCGTCGTGGGCGTGTACGGCGTCGTTCTCCGCCACGCGCGGGATCGAGATGTCGAACGGGTCGACGCAGTCGTGGTCGGCGCCGTACTCCAGGGTGACGACGAACCTGTGCCGGGCCGGGCCGAGCCCGCCGTCGGCGGTGTACGCCACCGGGACCTCCTGCTGGTACAGCGCGGGGCCGCCGTTCACCGTGACCACGTCGCCGAGCACCGCGAACTGCTGCCACAACGCCGACGAGCGGTTGACCCGGCCGATGATCGCGTCGCTGATGGCGTCCGGGGTCGGCTCGACCTCCTCGGCCGGCCACGAACCGCCGTGGTAGCGGGTGGCGAGGATCCGGTAGAGCGCACGCGCGCCGTACCGGAAGCCATGGATGAACCCGCTGGTGGCCTTCTTGAAGTCGCGTTGCTGGGTGAGCGTGCCGGCGAAGTACAGGTCGGGGACGGTGGCCGACTCGTACGCCGGAGTCTGCTCGGGGAAGCGGTCGTCGATGACCAGCGCGGGCCGGCAGTCGTCGTCGAACACCGAGGCGTCGAAGCGGAAGCCCGTGCACGCGATGACCCGGTCGTAGAACAGCTCGCGCAGCGCCTCCACCGTACGGGCGTAGCGGAAGATCACGCGGTAGCGGCCGTCGTCGCGGCGTTCGATGCTCTCCACCGTGCCGTCGAGCACGGTGTTCTGGGACTTGAGCTGGTAGCTGTCGAGGAAGTTGTTGTTCACCGCGCGCAGGTGACCGACGTAGTGCGACTGCCAGGCCATCCTGACCGAGTGCGGCCCGGCCACGTGGATGACGGCGGCCTTGTGCATGAGCGAGTCGGCGGTCTCGAACCCGGAGTTGCCCTTGCCGATCACGAGGACGCGCTGGCCGGTGAACGACGCCGGGTCGGTCTCGAACGTGTCGTACCGTTCCGCGGTCTCGATGCCGGGGATCGGGGGGACGTGCAGGCGGGAGACGCCGGTGGCCATGACCAGCCGCCGTCCCTGGAAGGTTCCCCCGTCGCGGGCGGTGACGGTGAAGCCGTCGTCGTCCCGGCTGATCCGTACGACGTCGGTGTCGTAACGCACCCTCACGCCGGTCGCCGCCGCGAAGTCGGCCAGATAGCGGACGAAATCATCGGCCTGCGGGAAATACTCCTCGCTGTACCGCGTGAACAGCAGCTCGGGGTCGTCGCTCAGCAACGAGTTCCAGTCCATCCGCAGCCGCCGCTCCGGGTCGTCGAACCCGGTGTGCACCTTGTTGATGGAGATCAGCCGGCGGTGTCGCGGGAACCGGGTGAAGAACGTGCCGGGCCCGGCGCCGCGTTCCAGGACGACATAGTCATGACCGTTACGTTCGAGCAGTGCGGCGAGCTGCAGCCCGGCGGGTCCGGCTCCGATGATCACGTAGTCATGCGCCATGAATCGGAAACTAGGCAGGAATTCTCAGAGATTTCTGAGAATTAGCGCCTTATCGTCCGAGCGTGCCCGACATCGAACTTGCTGCCCCTTTGCGCCCGGCCGACCTCCACAACGCCGCCGCGCCCGTGTCCGTCCTGGTGGACGCGAGCGTGCGTGACCGCGTCGAGCGCGGCCGGGGCTTCCTGCGCGACGTGCTGAGTGAGGAGGAACGTCCGGTGTACGGCGCGACCACCGGTTTCGGGGCGCTCGTCGGATTCGCCGGCCGGGAGGAGGAGGCGGACCAGTGCGACAACACCCTGGCCCACCTCGGCGCCGGGCAGGGGCCTGACCTGCCCCACGACGTGACCAGGGCCGCGCTGCTCGTCCGCGTGTGGTCGCTGGCGCAGGGATTGTCCGGCGTCTCCGCGCACGTCATCGACGGGCTCGCCGCGATGTTCGCGACGACGTTCGTGCCCGCGGTCCCGCGCTACGGTTCCGTCGGCGCCAGCGGTGACCTGATCCCGCTGGCCTACGCCACCCAGGCGCTGCGCGGCCGCGGGCACGCATACGTCGGAGGCCGCCGCCTGCCCGCCGCCGACGCGCTGGACCAGGCCGGGCTCAGCCCGCTCGCGCTCGACGGCAGGGACGCGCTCGCGCTCGTCAACGGCACGTCCCTGACGACCGCGGCGACCGCGCTGGCGCTGGACAGCGTACGAGCCTCCCACCGCGCGATCCAGGCCCTCACCTGCCTGCTCGCCGACCTGCTCGGATGCGACCCGGGCTTCCTCGACCCCCGCCTGCTCACCGCGTACGGCCACCGCGGCGCGGCCGACGTCGCCGACGGCATGCGCAAGACACTCGCCGGAATGAGGCCGTCGGGCACGCGGGCGCTGCAGGAGCCGTACAGCATCCGCTGCTCACCGCAGCTCCTGGGCGCCGCGGAGGACGCGCTCCGGTACGTCGACGGCGTCGCCGAGGCCGACCTGTCGAGCGTCAGCGACAACCCGCTGTTCTTCCCCGGCGACGACCTGGTCGTCCACGGCGGAAACTTCTTCGGGCAGCCGGCCGCGTTCGCCTCCGACGTCCTCGCCATGGTCACCGCGCAGCTCGGCAACCTCGCGGAACGGCAGCTCGACCTGCTCGTCGACCCGGCGCGCAACGGCGGCCTGCCCCCGATGCTGGCCTCTGGGCCCGGCCGCCAGCACGGCATGCAGGGCGTGCAGCTCGCCACGACGGCGTTCGTCGCCGAGATCCGCCGCGCCGCCGTACCCGCCGGCATGCAGAGCCTGCCGACCAACCTGCACAACCAGGACGTGGTCCCCTTCGGCACCCAGGCCGCCCTGCGCGCCTACGACATGGCGGCCCTGCTCCGCCTGCTCTGCGGTTCGCTGGCCGTGGGCCTGCGGCAGGCGGCGTACGCCGGCGCCCGCCGTCCCACCGCTCCGGGCTGCGGGGAGCTGCTCGACGCCCTGTCGGAGGCGATCCCTCCGGTCGACCCCGACCGCCCGCTGGACGCCGACGTCCGCAAGGCCGCCGACCTCGTCACCGCGGCCCTGCCCTGAACCCACGGACATGGTCACCGCAGCACCCGCCTGAAGGCGCCTGTCAGGGCGGGGACCGGGTCGTGCAGGGACAGGGTGCTGTGCGCGGCTCCCCCGGCGAGACGCACGGTGCCGATCAGGTCCGCGACCAGGCCGCAGCGGCGTTCCACGACGGCCCGCCGCAGGTCGCCCTCCAGCCACTGGTACCGTACGCCCGGCCGGGCCCGCGCGTACGGCACGTCGCGCCCGGTCGCGAGGCCGGCCCAGGCCGCGGGCAGGTTGGCGCCGGCGGCGGTGGCCAGGGCCATCGAGCCGTAGAAGCGGCCGTTCAGGTCGATGAGCCGGGGCGTACCGTCCTCGGGCACCACGAACTGCAGCTGCGCCAGCCCGAACCAGCCGAGGCTCGCCAGCAACCGGCCCGCCGGACCGCTGATGCCGGCGTCCACGCGCACGGTCTCGGCGCGGCAGCTCGCGCCGGCCTGCGGCGGCCAGATGCGTGAGGCCACCTGCATGCACTCGGCCACCACCCGGCCCCCGGGCGCGGCGACGGCGGAGTAGGCCATCAGGCGCCCCTCGTGGAACTCCTCCACCCGGGGCTCGCCACCGAGCTCGCGCACCTCGTCGGCCCGGCGGCGCGCGGCATCGCCGCCGTGCACGACGAGCGTGTCGATCCGGGGCGGCGCCCCCGGGTGTTCCGGCCGGGCGTGCAGGCGGGCCTTGACCACGACGGGCCGGTGCTCGGCGGCGAGGACGCCCGGGTCGAGGGTCGCGGCCGTGCGCAGGCCCACCGATTCGGCGACGTCGCACAACTCCTGCTTGTCGATGGCGCGTACGACGTGCCGGTGGGCGGCGTACGGGACGACCGCCGGCACCTCGTCCCTGTCCATGGACAGCGCGAGGACCTCGGCCTCACCGGCCCCGAAGACCACGTCGTAACCGTGGCGGCGGACGGCGGCCCCGACGGCGGCGATGAAGGCGTCGTGGCTCTCGTGGGCCGCGGGCACGCGGTGCCTCCAGCGGCAGAAGCGCGACGACGACCCCAGCCCGGCGGCCTTCGGATGGCCGACGCCGACCTGCCAGCCCGCGGCGGCGAGCGAGCGGACCGCGGCAAGCGCTCCCCTGCTGAAGCCCGTCTCCACAATCAGTGCGCGCAATGCACCCCACGTCCACCCGGCGTCGTCCCAACCGGCCCCAGCTACCCACCCGCGGGGTGGGCATGCGTCGGCGGTGTGCCGGGAGGCGGCCAGGGTAGTCGGGCGTCATGATGGGACGCGCACTGTGGCAGGGCCGCTCGACGTCAGGCGGCGCCGGCTCCGTCCTCCGTGTCGGGGGCGGTGAGGTCCTCGGCCGTCTGCCCTGACCGCTTCAGCGCCTCCTCCATCGCCGCCTGCCCCGCGGACCGCGGTTCGCCGCTTCGCTCTTCTTCCGCAGCCGCCTCTTCGGCCGCGTCCAGCAACGGCTGGGTGTCGGCCTTGGCCGCGTTCTCGTCAGGAGTGCTCATGTGCTACGGCTACCCCGCCCATTCGCACCCGAACGCCCCCGTTCGGCGGGTCGCCGCCGGGTCAACGTCGTCATCACCGGCACGTCCAGCGGGGCCGCCGAACCACGTCCGTCACCTTCGCCACCATGGGCGCGGAGGGTGTGCCAGCGGCTCGCCACCACGAAGCCCCAGGGTCGGCACGGGAGTGCGAACGCCGGAGGGCGGGCAGGCACACGCGGTGCCGGCCGACGCCACCGACGTGGACGCGGTCGAGCGGCCGGCCGAACGGGCCGTCAACCACACCGGCCGCATCGACGTGTGGGCGCCGAGCTCTGACGGCGGCGGCCCGCTGTCATTCGGGGGTGTCCCAGCGACCGAGCACCGTGTTGACAGAGTGAGTTTCGCGTAGCCGAGCCAGTTCCACGGCCGTCAGAGAGGTCGCACCAGGAAAGGTGCCACCTACTTTCCAGCCGGCGTGAAGCACCGCATCCTCCAGCGCCGCCACAGGATTCCGGGTGGCGAGCCAGCTGTGGACGAACGATGCGAACAGTGCGTCACCGGCGCCGGCAGTGTTCACAACTCCGCGCGGAGCGACAGCCGCGACCTTGATCAGAGCACCGTCACCCAGCCCCACGACACAGCCTCGCCCGCCAAGGCCGACAGCGGCGACCGAACACCCAGGATAACGGTGAAAGATCTTCGCCACCCACTCCCTGGCAGAGCAGGGGAGCCGTTCGTGGCTGCAGAAGATGATGTCGGCAACCTCCAACCACGGTCGGTTGTACGCGTCGTCCACGTCCGTGATCAGATGAACGTCGACCGCGATCGGCACACCACGTTCACATGCGGACCCCAACAAGGGCCGCACGAAGGCGGCATTGGTGAGTACGGCCAAGTCGGCGCCGTGAACGAGGCGACGGAACACCTCGACGGGATACTGGACGGTATTGACACCGGCAACATACGGATGGCCGGAGCGTTGCCCGTTCGAGGCGACCAGCACAACGCCGAGGGAGGATTGCGGCGCTGTCACTGCCCCTGGCCCCCACAGGCCTCGGGCACGCAGTGAAGTTCTGATCGCCTGGCCCGCCAAGTCCTCCCCCACGAGCGTGCAGAGGCGAGCCTCATCGCCAAGAGTGTGGAGGGTGCTGGCGATGTGGCATGCGGCCCCGGCAACCTCGGCCCTCATCCATGCGGGGAACCTCTGCGATGCGTACGGCAGCGGGAAATCCATCACGGGCATGGCCATGTACAGGCTGGTCACACCGGCTACGACTATCGTGCTGCTCATTTGTGCTCCTTGAAAGCCGCGTGGTCCGGCGGGCAAGCCGGATAAGGCAGGGGAACCGGGTCCGTCTTCGGCAGAATGAGCGGTTGTGGCAGTCGCATGAGCCGGTAGATCAGGCGCCGCATGTTCCGGTCGAAGTGGCCTGGTGCCGAAGTGAGGCGTGCCACAACCGCAGCGTCCCGCCCCGGATGGTGGCTGGCAGCGGCCCGGCACAACTGGGCCGGCAGCGGCCTGTCCAGTCGCATCCGGGGTGCTGCCGACGCCAGGAGTCCTCCCGCCGATGCAGGATCCACGTCGTCTCCCGCATCCTCTACCAACGAGACAGATGCTCCGCAGATCGTCGCGTAGACCGCGGCCGAGCCGTGGTCACCCACCACATGATCAGCGGCCACGAGGACGCCACGCCAATCCGCCTCGGGTGGCACCAGCATGAGCCCCGCCCTCAAACAGTCGGCCAGCCAGGTATGGATCTGCCAGACGCCGTGGCCGAACCAGATGTTGGGATGGAGAAGCGCGGCCACGCGATAACGGTCGCGGGGAAGTTCGGACAACACTCGCCTCAGCAACCCTGGGTGCCGGCCGAAGAGAGAACTGGGTCCCCAGGTGGAGGTCACAACGACCAGCTCATGTTCAGCCGGAACCCGGAGGGCCTGTCGATAGGCGCCACGCTCAGGTGAACTGGCGACCAGCCGGTCGTGGGAGGCGTCACCGACGACTTCAGCGACTGCCACAGCCTCCGGGCAACTTT
This sequence comes from Nonomuraea mesophila, assembly GCF_004352805.1. Lineage (NCBI taxonomy): Bacteria > Bacillati > Actinomycetota > Actinomycetes > Streptosporangiales > Streptosporangiaceae > Nonomuraea > Nonomuraea mesophila. Next base: position 2,631 of record NZ_SMLD01000255.1, on the reverse strand, counting down.
GCGCCAGCCGCAGCCGCTCTGCCTCGTGAGCGAGCACGATGGCCGACGGGATCACCGTACCGTCTCGCACCAGTTCCTGGGCGCTGAGCCCGTACACGCCGCGAGCCGCGACTGCTCCGCCACCCGATCGACGACTGACCAGTTTGGTGTAACCGGCTCCATGAGGGACGACGACGAGTGGCGCATGGAGATTCTCGATGCCCCCATAGGCGGCGCAGATGGCGAGGTCGAACCGCTCGCGGATGGCCAGATGCCATGGCAGCGTCACGCCACCTATCCGAATGAGCAACTCGGCGACCCCATTGCTGAAGACGTCCGGCGCCATGGTGAAGACCACCTGGATCCGGAGATCAGCAGCGAGAAGGCGGACAACGTCCAGCAGACGCTGACCCGATGTCACCGTGTGAACGACGACCAGCACGGTTTTCCTGCTGCGGCCCGTCACCCAGCGCGGCGCATCCGGACCAACCGGCACCCGGTACCCCTCTGAACACGACATCAGACTTTCGAACCCCCTGTCCTCAACGGCGTGGTTTCACATCGCCGTATTCGCCTGGCCGAAATCCCCGTCTAATGGCACGTTCCAAGAATCCATGCGAGGCCTGGACAAAACCTTGCAACAACCGTGAAGCAGATAAGTCATACAACAGGTGGCATATGGACCATGAACCGAGTCTGCGGGAAACTGTCAGCAGGGGTCTTTGCCTACGGGAAGGACACTCGTGGAGTTCCGCATCCTCGGCTCCGTGGAGCTGCGGGCCAACGGAGAGGCACGCAAGCTCGGTTCGGCCAAGGAACGGCACATACTGGCCATCCTGCTCTTGACTCCTGGACAGCCTGTGTCCATCGAAACGATGATCAACCGCGTATGGGACGACGCCCCGCCGGCGAAAGCCCGTGGAAACGTTCATAGCTATATCGCACGCCTGCGTGGCCGGCTGAACCGCAGGCACGGTGAGGCTGCGGCTCGGCTGAACTCTCGTTCCGGCGCGTACGTGCTGGAGGTCGATCCTCAGAGCGTTGACCTGCACCGGTTCCGCCGGCTCAAAGCTCAGGCCCGGGCAATCTCAGACAGTGGGGATCCCGACGACGCGCTGCGTCTGCTCAGGGAGGCGGAGAAACTATGGCGAGGCGATCCACTTTCCGGGTTGTCCGGGGAATGGGTCACGAAGTTGCGGACGAGCCTGGAGAGTGAGCATCGCGCGGCCATCGGCATGCGACTTGCCATGGAACTCGAGATGGGTGGTCACGCTGAGCTGGTCGGAGAGCTGTACGGCTTGGTCCACCAGCATCCTTATGACGAGTCCTTCGTCGAGCATTTGATGGTCGCGCTCTATCGCTGCGGACGACAGGGCGAGGCATTGGAGGCCTATCATCGGGCGAGTCACCGCCTCGTAGAAGACCTCGGAGCCGATCCGGGGCCTTCCCTGCGCGGCACCTACGAGCGCATATTGCGCGGCGATGCCGACCTGGCCACACCCCCTGCGCGCCACCACGTTGCCGCCGCACCACTGACCGACAATCTACCCCGCGATATCCCGGACTTCACGGGACGGGAAACGGAACTGGGCCGGCTGTACGACGAACTGGAGCATTCTTCCGCCTCGGTGATGATCAGGGCCATTGACGGAATGGCGGGTGTCGGCAAGACGGCTCTCGCCATTCACATGGCTCACCAACTGGCGGACCGCTATCCCGACGGGCGGTGGTACTTACATCTCCGCGCCCACGATCCCCACCAGCCACCGATCGATCCCGGCCATGGACTCGAAATCCTGCTCCGGCTTCTGGGGGATGATCCTCAACGACTCCCGGACGGGCTGGAGCCGCGTGCCGCACTGTGGCGCGCACGGCTGGCCGATCGCCGGATATTGATCGTGCTCGACGACGCAGCCAGCGCTGACCAGGTCAGACCGTTCCTTCCGGGTAAGCCGGGCTGCCTCGTGCTGATAACGAGTCGGCGACGGCTCACCGGGCTGGAGGGTGCGCGGCCCCTCTCGCTGGAGGCGTTGGTTCCACCCGAGGCGGCGCTCCTCTTCCGCCGGATCGTGGGCCAGGGCCGACCGCTCGATGCCGGTGACGTCAACCGGCTCGTCAGCCTGTGTGGATATCTCCCGCTCGCGGTCACGATCATGGCGAACAAGCTTCGCCACCGGCCGGCGCGAGGTGTCGGAGACTTGGTGGTGAAGCTGTCTCGCCCCAAGGGCGGGCTGGCCGAGATGCACGCGGGAGACAGCAACCTTTCCACCGCGTTCGATCTCTCGTACCGAGAGCTGTCACCGGAACGGCGAAAAGCGTTCCGCCGTCTCGGTCTGCATGTCGGCGCCGACCTCACCGTCGGTGCGGCCGCCGCGTTGATCGGGTGTGACCGAAACCAGGCGGAACACGCCCTGGAAGAGCTGATCGACCGGCACCTTGTGGAAGAACCGGAATCCGGCCGGATCCGTTTTCACGATCTCCTGCGCGCATACGCCCGGGAACGCGCCGTTGAGGAAGAGCCTGAGGAGGAGCCGCAAAGAGCCGTCCGCCGCATGCTTGATTTCTACCTGTACACCGCGGACCGGGCCGATCGTATTCTCTATCCACACAGGCGCCGCGCCGACGTGAATGTGTCTCGCCCACCCGACCCAC
>NZ_SMLD01000254.1:0-9712 GCF_004352805.1 Nonomuraea mesophila | reverse complement strand
GCGCCGGACGGACAGGCGACCCCGCCGCCCCAGGGCCCCGGCGATCAGGTCTACATCGACTGGTTGTCGATCCGCGAGCTCGCCTGGCTCTTCGACAAGACCGGCGACGACGTGGTGATGTTGCAGCGCGTGGCCTCGGACATGGCCGGCACGTCCGGCCTGGTCGGCGACGACGAGCAGGGCCACATGTTCGCCGCGTGGTACGCCGACAGCTACGAGTGGCTGACCGACTCCATGCGCGCCATCGCCGACAAGAGTTTCATCTCGGCCACCGGCCTGCGCGATTTCGAACAGTTCTGGGAGTACCTGGAGATGGAGATCCTCCGGTCCCTTCCAGACATCCCCGACCTCGTGCAGCCGCCGATCCCGCAGCCGCCCCCGCCCAGGGAAGGGGCCTGATGTTCGACCCGTTCCAGGCGCTCGCCCGGTTCGCCGACGTGCACGTACCCCAGGCCGACACCTCCAACCTGAGGGACCGCGCCAAGGCCCTGCGCGAACTGGCCGGCTCGATCGGCATAGTCGCCGGCCGCACGGGAGAGGCCGTCGATGCGGCGCGCAGGCGCAACGACAGCATGGCCGTCCACCGGTTCGCGGACGTGTGGCCGTTCGAGCTCGACCCCCGCTACACGGCCCTGCAGGAGGAACTGCACGAGCTGGCCGACGGATGCGACGCCTACGCCGACGCGGTCGACAAACACCGGGACCAGCTGTGGATCATCGGCACCCAGCTGGCCGCCATCGCCTTCACCATGATGTTCGGCTTCGTCTACCCGGCGGCCAGGGCGATCGGGCAGCGGGCGTTCAACATGCTGGTCGCCAGGGCACAGCTGGAGCGCACCCTCTTCCAGAAGATCACCAAGCTCATCCTCGAACAGCGGATAGGCAAGCGCCGCGTCGGCAACTACCTGGTACGCGAAGGGCTGGACGCGCTGGCCGACTCCACGGTGTGGGCCGCGCTCAAGACCGGCGTGCACGCGGCCAGCTCCGCCGCCACCGACCAGCCCATGGGCAACCTCTTCGAGTACGCCGGCAAGCACTTCGCCGCCGAGCTGGCGTACAACGGCGGCATCAAGGCGCTGAGCGACGTGCGCAGGTTCTTCCCCGCGACCAAGGTCACGGAGACGCTGCTGGGCACCGGCTCGGCGGGCCGGTTCTTCCGCCGTACGGTCTCGGCCTCCACCATCTACCCGCTCGTCAGCAGCGGGGAGCTGAGCGCGGCCGGGGCCCTGCGTTCGGCGATGGCGCACGCGCCGAGGGCGTTCATCTTCAAGCGCTGACCGAGGAGAGAGATGACCACACCACCCCCCACGGGCGACCCCGAGCTCGACCGCGCGCTCGCCGAGATGGCCGCTCAGACGGCCAAGTTCGAGGAGGTCAGCCGCCTGCTGCAGGAGGCCAGGGGGCGCGGCGAGAGCGCGGGCGGGCAGGTCGCCGTCGAGATCACCCCCCAGGGATCGCTGGCCGCGCTGCACATCGACCCCCGCGCCATGCGGCTGGGCTCGAAGGCGCTGACCGAGGCCATCGTGGAGGCGTACCGGCTGGCCGAGGAGGACGTGACGGGACGGACCTTCGACATCGCGAGGACCGTCACCGAATCCTGACAGCCGCCCTCAGGAACAGTCGCAGCAGCTACAGCATTCGCCGTCACAACATTCTCCGCACTTGCGCAGGTAGCAGCGCTCCTCGCTCGGACGGCCGCGCCGCCGGCTCCACCGGGGCCGCCACATCCCGCAGGTCCAGAACGTCGCGACGCCGGCCGCCGACTTGCGGATCCAGCCCGGCCGCTCGTACGAGGCGGTGACGGAGCCGAACGTGCGGGTCACCGCCCGGCGTACCTCGGTGCCGAGCAGGACGTCCACCAGGTGCCGCTCGGCCAGGTCGACGTCCGCGAGCGCGAGGGTGAGCCCGTGCGCGGCGTCGTCGCACAACCGGCGGGCCTCGGCCGCCGTGGTGGCGGTGGCGGTCAGCGGGTTGAACGCCCCGCGCGCGTCGTCGTGGTGCTGGTCCTCGGCCGCGTCCAGCAGGTGGGCGATCCGGCCGAAGAACCGGCCCGCCTCCGCGAGGGCAGGGGCGTTGCCCGGTCGCCCGGCCAGCACCGCCGTGTGCGCGAACGCCGCCGCGACCGCGTCCTCCGCGGGCGCGGTGAGATCGAGCACGCTGAGACCGCACGCGGGCCCAGCGCCGTGACCAGGGCCGTGTCCCGGGTCGCGGCCGGGGGTGTACCGGAGGGCGGACGCGGGCGGTGCGGTGGCCAGGCGTTCCAGGTCGAGCTGGCGGTCCACGGTCGCGGCCAGCACGGCGGTGTCGAAGCCGACGCCGGCGCCCAGCCGGGCGCCGCCCGCCTCCCAGCGGGCGGCCAGCCGGCGGCGGGCCGCGGCGGTGCCGAAGGCGGCGTCCCCGTCGGCCACGTGGTCGCGCAGCCTGCCGGCCGTCAGCACGAGCGAGACCGCCGCCGCCAGCCGCGCCCCCTCGGCCCGCGCGTCCACCACCTCGGCCGGGCGGAAACCGCGCAACGCGCACGGCCCGGCCGTGCGGCGCGGAGCGGCGGCCGGGAGCTGGGCCTCGGTGAGCACCGACAGGAGCAGCGTGTCGTAGTTGGTGGTCAGCCGGGCCCCGTGCCCGTGCCCGTCCCTCAACGTCAGGCACAACCCGCACAGATGCGCCCGCCACGCGGCACGCAACGACGGGCTCCCATGGTCACCGCAGGGGCGGATGATTCCGAACACACGACCTCACAGACGTTACGGCTACACATAAAGGGAAAAGGGTAGGGCCCGCCGCTTACAGGTGGCCTGCACGGTCATGAAACGGTTTACGGTTTTCCGCCATAGAGGTCGGCGGAACGCCCCCATGGTGGCCGGAGGGGTGGCTGCCTAGCGTGGGGCAGCGTGATCAGTCTGAAGAACCTGAGCAAACGGTACGGCGACCGGCTCGCGGTCGACGGCCTGTCGCTGGAGCTGGAACCCGGTACGGTGACCGGCTTCCTCGGTCCCAACGGCGCCGGCAAGTCGACCACCATGCGGCTGATCCTCGGCCTCGACCGGCCTGCCTCCGGCACGGCGCTGATCGGCGGTGTCCCGTACCGGAAGATCAAGAACCCGCTGCGCACGGTCGGCGCGCTGCTCGACGCGCGCGCCCTGCACCCGGGGCGCAGCGGTCGGGCGCACCTTGCGGCGCTGGCGCGCAGCAACGGCATCCCGCGGCGGCGGGTCTCCGAGGTGCTGGAGACGGTCGGCATGGCGGGCGCGGCGCACAGGCGCGCGGGCGCGTTGTCGCTGGGCATGAGCCAGCGGCTCGGCATCGCGGCGGCGCTGCTCGGCGATCCCGAGGTGGTGATGTTCGACGAGCCCGTCAACGGGCTCGACCCGGACGGCGTGCGGTGGGTGCGCGGGCTCATGCGGTCGCTGGCCGACGAGGGGCGCACGGTGTTCGTCTCCAGCCACCTGATGAGCGAGATGCAGTTCACCGCCGACCACCTCGTGGTGATCGGCAAGGGCCGACTCATCACGGACGCGCCGCTGGACGAGGTCATCGCGGGCAGCTCGCTCACGACCGTGCTCGTGCGCACGCCGCACGCGCGGGACCTCGCCGTACGCCTGCGCGCCGCCGGGATCACGGTGGAGCGGCTGGGCGAGAACGAGCTGGAGGCCACCGGCGCCGCCACCGAGCGGGTCGGCGACCTGGCGTACGAGGCGGGCATCCGCCTGCACGAGCTGCGCACCCGTGAGGCCTCGCTGGAGCAGGCCTATCAGGAGCTGACGTCGGGCAGCGTCGAGTACGGCGCGAGGAGGGGCGGGGCATGAGCACGCTGTGGCAGGCCGTCGGCGCCGAGTGGGGCAAGTTGTGGTCGGTGCGGTCCACGTGGTGGTGCCTGGCCGGCGCGCTGGTGCTCATGGTGCTGAGCGCGCTGACGCTGGGGGGCGCCACGGCCACCGAGGCGCTGCGCGAGGGCGATGCGGGCGTACGGGTGGCGGCCGGCGAGCCGGTGGTGTCCGCGACGCCGTTCGTGCAGTTCGCGATGGTGGCGGCGGCGATGCTGGTGATCACGTCGGAGTACGCGTCAGGGAGCATCCGGGTGACGTTGCAGGCCACTCCCGCCCGCGGCGTCGTACTGGCGGCCAAGGTGCTGGTCGTGGGGCCGGTGATGTTCGCGGCCGGGGTGGTGTCCGGGGCGGTGGCGGCGGCGGCCGTCCACGTGCTGCTGTCGGCGGAGGTGTTCGGGGGCCTGGTGGTGACGCGGATCGGCGAGCTCGTGCCCGACCTGCTCGGAGCCGGGGCGTTCCTGGCGCTCGTGTCGATGATGACCGTGGGGATCGGGGCCGCGATGCGCAGCGCGGCCGGGACGCTGACCGTGGTGTTCATGCTGCTCCTGGGCCTGCCGCTGCTCCTGCTGATGACGGGCGCCCCGCCGGCGCTGGAGGCCTCCCTGCGGTTTCCGACGTTCGCCGGGCTGGCCTTCATGGGCAGTACGGCCAACATGACCGGCGGGCCGATCCCGTACTCCGCGGGGGAGGGCCTGGCCTGGCTGCTCGTCTGGACGGCGGGGGCCCTGGCGATCGGGCTCGCCGTGTTGCGCCGCCGTGACGCCTAGACTCGCGCTCGTGCCGGGGATCGTGGTGGTCCGTCTGCTGGCCGGGGTCCTCCTGGGGATGGTCCTCGGCCTCGCCGAGCTGGCGTTCTTTCTTGTGGCGTGGCCCGCGGCGCTGGTCCCGGCCGCCAGGCCGCTCGCGGCGCGGGGCCGGGACCGGATGGTGGCCGTCGAGCGGGCCAGGTTGTCGCGATGGTTCGGGCACGAGACGGCGCGGCCCGACGGCGGTTACGCGTTCCTCGCCGCGCGTGCCGCGCTGGGCGTCGTGAGCGGCTACGTCTGCGCGGCGGGATTGTTCGTCGGCGGGCTGCTGCTGGCGGGCGGGTCGTGGGAACTGGTCACGGGCGGGTCGGAGACGGTGCCACTCGACCTGCCCGGTGTGCGGTTCATCACCAGCGGCTGGACGCTGGGCCTGACCGGCGGGATCGCGCTGCTGGCGGTGACCGGCCTGTTCGCGGTGGGGGTGGCGGCGCTGGAACGGCGCCTGGCCGCGCACCTGCTCGGCCCGGGCGGCGAGGAGCTGATGCGCAGGCGGATCGCCGAGCTGACCGCCACCCGCTCGGGCATCGTCAAGGCCGTCGACGACGAACGGCGCAGGATCGAGCGCGACCTGCACGACGGCGTGCAGCAGCGCGGCGTGGCCCTGGCCATGCTGCTCGGCCGCGCACAGCACACCCGCGACCACGACCGCACGGCCGAACTGGTCGCCCAGGCCTACGCCGAGTCGCGCCGGCTGCTCGACGAGCTGCGCAGCGTCGCCTGGCGGATCTACCCGACCGCCCTCGACGAACTGGGGCTGCACGCCGCGCTGGCGGGCGTCGCGGAACGGTCGAGTGTCCCGGTGACCGTGCACCACAGGCTGAGCGGCCGGCCCGTCTCCGAGGTCGAGACGGCGCTCTACTTCGTGGCCCGCGAGGCGATCACGAACGCGGTCAAGCACGCCGGCGCCCGTGACATCCTGGTGGTGCTGGACGAGGACGAACAGGTGGTGAGGGTGGCGATCTCCGACGATGGCGAGGGCGGCGCCGACCCCTCGGGCGGCGGGCTGTCGGGGCTGGCCAGGCGCGTGATGGCCCTCGACGGCACGTTCGCCGTGGACAGCCCGTCCGGCGGCCCCACCAGGATCACCGCGTCGCTGCCCAAGGCGCCGCCGTGCGGCTGATCCTGGCCGACGACTCCGTGCTGCTGCGCGAAGGGCTGACCCGGCTGCTCGACGACGCGGGCCACGAGGTGGTCGCCGCCGTCGGCGACGCCCCCTCGCTGCTCGACGCCGTCGAGCGCCACCGGCCCGACGTGGCCGTGGTCGACGTGCGGATGCCTCCGACGCACAAGGACGAGGGGCTGCGCGCGGCGCTGGAGATCCGCGGCCGCCTGCCGGGCGTCGGCGTGCTCGTCCTGTCGCAGTACGTCGAGCAGCGCTACGCGGCCAGGCTGCTGGCCGGGCCCGCCGAAGGGCTCGGTTACCTGTTGAAGGACCGGGTCTCCGAGGTGGGCGAGTTCCTCGACGCGCTGGAGCGGGTGCGGACGGGCGGCACGGCGTTCGACCCGGAGGCGGTGCGCCAGCTGCTGGCCCGCACCACCCACACCGACCCGCTGAGCCGGCTGAGCCCGCGTGAGGGCGAGGTGCTGCGGCACCTGGCGCAGGGCTACGTCAACGCCGCCATAGCCGAGCGCCTGCACGTCTCGCTCAGCACCGTGGAGAAGCACGTCAACGCCATCATGGACAAGCTCGACCTGCCCCGTGACCCCGGCTACAGCCGCCGGGTGCTGGCCATCCTGCGCTACCTGGAGGGCTGAGGGCCCCGGCCGTCCACGCGAGCCGCACCGGTACGAATGCGACAAAGGTGGTTGTTCCGGGTGGGCATCGGGCAAGGATGTGGCCATGACCATCATGCTTTGCGACGGCCGCCCGATGCCGCGTCTCGGTCTGGGCACGTGGCCCATGAACGACGACGGAGCCCATCAGGCCGTGAGACACGCCATATCGCTCGGTTACCGGCTGATCGACACCGCCGCCAGCTACGGCAACGAGGCCGGGGTGGGAGCCGCCGTGGCCGAGGCGAGCGTGGCCCGCGAGGACCTGTTCATCACCACGAAACTGCGCGGGTCCCACCATGGCTACGACGCGGCCATGCGCGGATTCGAGGAGAGCCGGGCCAGACTCGGCCTCGACTACGTTGACCTGTACCTGATCCACTGGCCGCTGCCCGGACGCGACCTCTACGTCGACACCTGGCGCGCCTTCGTCGACCTGCGCGAGCAGGGACTGGCCCGCTCGATCGGCGTCTCCAACTTCACGACGGCGCAGCTGCGGCGGCTGGCCGACGAGACCGGCGTCCTGCCCGCCGTCAACCAGGTCGAGCTGCACCCCGGCTTCGCGCAGCGCGAACTGCGCGCCTGGCACGCCGAGCACGACATCGTCACCGAGTCGTGGAGCCCGCTCGGCCGCGGCTCCAAGCTGCTCGACGAGCCCGTCGTCGCCGACCTCGCCACCGCCCACGCGCGCACCCCCGCGCAGATCGTGCTCCGCTGGCACCTGCAGCTCGGCGCCGTGCCGATCCCCAAGTCGGCCCACCCCGAACGGATGCGGCAGAACCTGGACGTGTTCGACTTCAGCCTGACGGACGAGGAGATGGCCAGGATGGCCGAGCTCGACAACGACGGGCGGCTCGGCGGCAACCCGGACACCCACGTCGAACTCTGACCCGCTTCAGGAGGGTTAGAACGCGGTGTGCGTGAGCCAGTGGTCGAGCAGCGCGCGGTCGCCCGTGACGTCGCGGGCAGGCATGCGCCGGGTGAACACGAGCATGAGCTCCGCCACCGGGCCCGACACCACGACGTCGCCGTCACCACCTCCGCGCTCGCAGCGGATCCCGTCCGGCGTCCTCGTGATCACCCAGCCCTGCCCCGAGTGCGGCCGGATCACGATCGTCTCGCCCCGGCCGCGCAGCTCGGCCAGCTCGGGCTTGAACTGCACCGCGGACGGCTCCGCGAGCAGCCCCATCCCCTCGGAGATCACGTCGGCCGCCAGGTCGTCGGCGACGTCGAACGAGGAGCCGGTCGTGGCCGCCGCGTCGTAGTGGTGGATGACGGTGTCGCCCAGCATCCTGCGCAGCCAGAATCTCGGCGGCGTCGGCCCCGCCATCGACCAGACGCGGGCGTCGGCCGGCGCCTCCTGGACCGCGTCGATCACCTCTTCCGCGCTGTCCGTCAGCCACCGCTCCCACGTGTCCTGGGGACCGGGATCGTCGGCGGCGGGGGCGGCGATGGGCGCGGCGGCGGCCTGGCGCACCAGCTCGGCCGTCCACCGGTGGGCGTGCCCGATGTGCCCGGCCAGGTGGCGCAGCCGCCACTCGGGGCACGTCGGCACCTGGGCGTCCGGGTCGCCGCCGGCGACCGCGCGGGCGAACCCCGCCGTCTGCTCCCGCAAACCCTCCGCGAGCCGCGCTGTGTCCAGTGTCGTCATGGGTGAGAACTCCTCTCAACAGGTACGCCGCTACCGTAGAAGCTCCAGTCGGGTGGAGGTTCAAGTGCCTGTGAGCGACGACACGCTGGGGATCGGTGACCTGGCGGCGCTGACCGGCGTACCCGTGCGGACGATCCGCTACTACTGCGACGAGGGCATCATCGCGTCAGTGCGGACCGCCGGCGGGCACCGCAGGTTCGACAGCGTCGCGGTGGAGCGGCTCGGCATGGTCAGGCGGCTGCGCGGGCTCGGCCTGGGGCTGGCCGCGATCGCGCGCGTGCTGGCCGGGGAGCGTTCCGTGGCCGAGGCGGTGGCGGAGGAGCGGGCGGCCCTCGACGTCCGGCTCGCCGAACTGGCCTGGCGGCGGGCCGCCCTGCGCGCCGTCGAGGAGGCGGGGCCGGCCGAGCGGGCGGCCCGGCTGGAGTCGCTGGCCGCGGTGGAGGACGGCGCCGCCGCCCGCGACGCGCTGGCCGCCTTCTGGCGGCGTCAGATGGTGGCGCCCCCTCCCTCCGACGAACTGGCCGGCGCGTTCGTGGACATGGCCGTGCCCGCCCCGCCGGCGGACCCGGCGGTGCCCCAGGTGGTCGCGTACGCCGAGCTGGTCGCCCTGGTCGCCGACCCGTCGCTGACGCGCCTCCTGCGCGGGCGGGCGCTGGAGAACGTGAAGGTGATCCACGACGAGGACGAGCTCATGTACGGCGTCGGCGAGGCGTGCGCGCTGGCCGAGCCGCTCGTCGTCGCGGGGGAGGCACCACGACCCGGGCCCGAGCTGGACCGCTACGTCGCGGTGCACGCCGCCGTGCGGGGCGTCCGTGACACCCCGGGGTTCCGGCGCGAGCTGCTGGCGAACGTCGAACCCGACCGCGACCCGCGCTTCCGCCGCTACTGGCGGCTCGTGAGCGAGGTCAGCGGAGAGAAGGCCACGATCGGCTCGACCCACCTGTGGCTCGCCGACGCCCTCGAACGCGACCTCACCGCCTGACCCGCCCTTCCGCCCGTGACCGGACCGGGCGACCGGACCGCGTGACCGGAGCCTGCATAGGAGCCGTGACGGGAGCCGCGACCGGAGCCGGAATGGGAGCCGTGACCGGGGAGCTCTGATCGGAGCCGGGACGGGGTCCGTCACTGGACCGGTGGCCGGAGCCGTGACAGGAGCACGGCCGAACCCGCAAGCAGCAGCCAGGCCGACGTCAGGACCACCAGCCAGGTCCAGCCCGCGTGGCCGTACACGACGCCGCCCGCCGTGCCGCCCACGCCGCTGCCCAGGTAGTACGACAGGGTGTACATCCCGGCGGCCCGGCCGCGGGCTTGCGGCGCGGCGTCGGCGGTGACCCAGGCGTTGGCGATGGCGTGCGCGGCGAAGAACCCGGCGGTCAGTACGGCGAAGCCGAGCACGACGAGCGGCAGCGCCGGATGGGCGGTCATGACGGCGCCGGCCACGGTGACCAGCAGCGCCGTGAGGAGGGCGGGCGTACGTCCGAGGCGGGCGGTCATCCGCCCGGCGGCGGCCGAGGAGGCGGTCCCCATGGCGTAGGCGAGGAATACCAGGGAGGCGGTGGCGGTGCTGAGCGAGATGGGCGGCGCGGACAGGCGGAACCCTGCCGCGTTGTACAGCGCCACGAACGCCCCCATGCCCAGCGCCCCGACGGCGTAGGCCC
>NZ_SMLD01000253.1:0-9716 GCF_004352805.1 Nonomuraea mesophila | reverse complement strand
GCCCCCTCCGCCGCCGCTCCCTACACTGCCCACGTGCTCAAACCCCACCTGCCCCTCACCACCGAACGCCTCACGCTGCGGCCCTTCGCCCCCGGCGACCTCGACGCCGTCCACGCCTACGAAAGCCTGCCCGACGTCACCCGCCACCTGTACTGGGAGCCCCGCGACCGCGACACCAGCCGCACCTTCCTCGACAAGAAGATCACCCAAACCGCCCTCCTCGACGAGGGCGACGCGCTCGACCTGGCCATCACCCTGACCCGCAGCGGCGAGCTCATCGGCAACTGCCTGCTCATCTGGACCAGCAAGACCCACCGCCAGGGCGAGATCGGCTACGTCCTGCACCCCGGCCACCACGGCCACGGCTACGCCCCCGAAGCCGGCCGCGCCCTGCTCCGCCTCGCCTTCGAGGGCCTCGGCCTGCACCGCGTCGTCGGCCGTCTGGATGCCCGCAACACCGCCTCCGCCCGCGTGCTGGAAAAGCTCGGCATGCGCCACGAGGCCACCCTCGTCGACAACGAGATCGTCAAGGGCGAGTGGAGCAGCGAGAGCATCTACGCCATCCTCGACCGCGAGTGGGCGACGTGACCATCCTCCACCTGGCCCTGGGCGCCGACTGGGACGCCGCCCGCCAGGCGGGGGAGTACCGCGTCTCCACCCTGGGCCGCACCCTCGACGAGGTGGGCTTCATCCACTGCAGCCGTGACCTGGTCCAGCTGCGCGGCGTCCACGCCGCCTTCTACACCGGCGTGACCGAGCCGCTGCTCGTCCTCGACATCGACCCGGCGGGCCTGGACGTGCGCGTGGAGAACGGCTTCCCCCACCTGTACGGGCCGCTGCCGCTCAGCGCCGTCACGGCCGTGCGGCCTTTCCCACCCTGACCTGGTGCCCCGTTGCGGTCCGTCCCGGCGGGGGAGGGCCGCACGTCCAGCCGCACGTCCAGCCGCGCCTCCAGCCCGGCCACCGGCCGGACGTCCCTGCCCGGACCCGTGCCCGGACCCGTGCCTGGACCCGTGTCTGGCCCGTGTCCGGGCTCGCCGGGCCCGCGGCGCGGGGAGCCGCCGGGTCAGTCGAGAAGCTCGACGTACCCGCCGGCGCCGTGGACGCGGATCCGCTGCCCGTCACGGATCAGCCGGGTCGCCTGTTCGACACCCACGACGGCGGGCAGACCGTACTCCCGCGCGATCACCGCCCCGTGCGTCATGAGGCCGCCCACCTCCGTCACCAGCCCGGCGACCGCCACGAACAGCGGCGTCCAGCTCGGGTCGGTGTAGGCGGTGACCAGGATGTCGCCCGGCTCGAGGTCGGCCCGCGCCATGTCCATGAGAACCCGGGCCCGCCCCTCGACCGTCCCCGGCGAGACCGGCAGCCCGGCCAGCGCGCCGGGCGGGACGCCGTCGCGCCGGTGGCTGCCGGTGAGGACCTCGCCGTCGGAGGTGAACACCCGCGGCGGCGTGAGCGCCTCGTAGGACCGGAACGCCTCCCGTCGTTCCTCCACGAGCGCGGCGTCCGCCTTGCCGGTGCGTACGACGTCGCGCACCTCCTCCATCCGCAGGAAGAAGATGTCGTCCCGCTCGCGCAGGACGCCGGACCTGACCAGACGGTCGGCCTCACGCAGCAACGCCTGCTTGTAGACGAAATAGCGGCTGATCATGCCGTACTTCGGGTATTCCCGGTATCCGGCGAAGGTGCGGACCCGGTCGATCATCCGGCCGGCCTCCTCCGCCTTGCGCTCCCCGTCGGGCAGGGCACGCAGCCGCCCCAGCAGGTCCTGCGCCATCCGCTCCGCCTCCTGACGGCCCTGTTCGAAGTGCCGCCCACCCGCGCCCGGCTCGAAGTTCCTGACGTTGCCCAAGATCGCGGGCACGAGCGTGGCGGGCCGCTCGCTCCAGCGCGTCCTGGTGATGTCGATCTCGCCCGCGCAGCGCATGCCATACGTACGCAGGTAGCCGCGGATGGCCTCACCCGCCTCGCGCCCGCCCGGCAGCCCGGCCAGCTCGTCCAGCCAGCCGTCGCCCTGCCGCTCCTGCTGCGCCACCCGCTGCAGGAACGCCACGACCTGCGCGTGCGGACGGACGACGTCCGCGACCTCCAGCAGCGCCAGCCCCATCTCCGAGGTGACATTACGGGGCACCGACTGCGTGAGCACGTCGGCGGCGTTCCTCACACCCAGCCACGCCTCGAGATGGTCGTTGAGCCACCACGCCGCCTCCATCCCCGCCATGACCACCTGGTGGCTCCGCGGATCGAACAACACCCGCTTGAGCTCCACGATGTCGGCCACGATGAACTCCACCAGCGCCGGCCCCGACAGATCCTCGATCTCGCGCTTCAGGGCCGCCACGGACGCCTCGCCGCGCCGGATCAGCTCGGTCACGACACCCGGATCGGTCTCGACCGGATCGGCCGCACTCCCCGGGCCCCCGACGGGCGCGGCGGGCGCGGCGGGCGCGGCGGGCGCGGCGTCGTCCGGAAGCGAGGGCAGGAAGTCGCCGCGGTCCACGACGGCCTGCAGCGCGTCCCGGACGAGCGGATCGGACCTGCCCCACGTGTCCAGCAGGCTCGCGCGGCCCGCGGCCGTCGCCAGGACGGGCGCCACGTCGACGAACAACCGCCCGCCCGCCTCGTCCATCGGCCGCGGGGTCGTCAGCTGCCACAGCGACAACCCCAGCGGCTTCATCGCGTCGGTCATCATCTGCTGGTGCCCGACGGACACATACAGGTGATTGTCCCCGTCATCGACCGCGGGCACGGGGAACAGCGTGGTGATCGGCCGGCTCTGCACGATGTGGAACTCGCCGCCGGCCAGGCACCACTCGATGTCCTGGGGCCGGCCGAAGTACGCCTCGATACGCCGGCCCAGCCGCACCAGCCGCACCGCCTGCTCCCGGCTCAGAACCGGCTGCCGCCGCAGCCCTTCCTCGACGGCCACGTCCCGGGTGCCTCCCTGCGGCGACGCCTCGACGCGGCGCTCCTTGACGGCGACCGCCACGTCGACGACCTGGCCGCCGCGCACCGTGTAGACGTCGCCGGCCACCACACCCGACACCAGCGCCTCGCCGAGCCCCCAACCGGCTTCCACCGTGGCGACCTTCCGGTTCGAGGTCACGGGGTCGGCGGTGAACACCATCCCGGCCGCCTCCGGGAACACCATCCGCTGCACCACCACCGCCATCCCCACCGTACGGTCGTCGATGCCGTTACGGCGCCGGTAGGTCACCGCCCGCTCGGTGAACAGCGAGGCCCAGCACCTGCGCACGTGCCGCAGGACCGCCTCCAGGCCCACGACATTCAGGTAGGAGTCCTGCTGGCCGGCGAACGAGGCGCCCGGCAGGTCCTCGGCCGTCGCGCTGGAACGCACCGCACAGGGCGTCCGCTCCCCGAGCCGGGCCAGGGACGCGCCGATCCGCGCCGCCACATCGCCGGGAATCTCGACGCCCTCGATCTCGCGCCGCAGCTCGGCGCTCAGCGTGGCGATCGCCGCACGGTCGTCCGCGTCCACGCCCGCCAGCTCGTCCAGCCGGGCGCCCATTCCCGCCACGACCTGCTGGAAGGCGGCCGTGGTGACGCAGAAGCCGTCCGGCACGCGGACGCCGTCGATTCGCGACAGCTCACCCAGGTGCACCCCCTTACCGCCCACGTCCGCGAGATTCGCCGAGCCGATCTGCTCGAAACCCATCACGTAACCCAATTTCACTGCTCCATCGGTCGTCGGGCCGTTCGCAACGGGCAAGTGTGCCCCACTTTCCGATGTCTCATGAGGCGCGCTGATCTGCTATAAAGTAAAAGTGGCGGGGACCTGTGCCCGCCCCCCATCCCCGCCGCAGCCCCTTGACCGAAACACCGAGGTCGAACGCCCAGAGCCCGGCGAGTCACTCCACAACCGCCGGCCGTGACGCTGAGATCAGCGCGAATGAATCCCCTCGTGGGCCTCCTCGACACTCGCGCCCGCCAGAAGCGCCGCGACCCCGCCGGTGAATTGGGCGCACTCGACGATGTCGTCATGCGGACAGGCCAGACCGTGGGCGATGGCCGTGCGCGCCACCTGAGCCCGGGCGATCCGCTCATCCAGCTCGGCCAGCTTGCGCTGGTACAGCTCCCGCCAGCCGTCGCCGCCCGCCGAACGAGCCGTCAGGAACGCCTTGACCTCGCGCAGCGTGAAACCGACACCACGCAGCATCAGCACCACACCGACCAGCCCGACCGCCGACGGCGGATAACGCCGTTGCCCTGAGACGCGGGCCGGCGCCGGCAGCAGGCCGAGCTCCTCCCAGTAGCGCAGAGCGGAGGTGGCGACGCCCGTGCGGCCGGCAAGCTCACCGATCGTCAACTGCTCATCCATTGACTTCAAGCGTACGTGAAGCCGTTGACTGGCGATCATGCAGACCACGGACACCTCTTTCAAGCAACGCCTCATCACCTTCCTGGTCGACCAGGCACATCACCCGCGGGGCATCGCCGGATGGGCCAACGGCTGGATGTTCGCCCTGCGCCCCTCCAACCGCACCCGCAACCGGTGGGCGGTGCGGCTGCTGGACGTGCAGCCCACCGACCGGGTGCTGGAGATCGGTTTCGGCCCCGGCATCGCCATCGCCGAACTCGCCCGCCGCGCCACCCGGGGCCACGTCTTCGGCATCGACCACTCACGGGCCATGGTCCGGCATGCCGCCCGCCGCAACGCCGCCGCCGTCCGCGCCCGCCGCGTGCACCTCACACAAGCTCCGGTGGAACAGCTGCCCGACTTCGGCGGACCACTCGATGCCGTCCTCGCCGTCAACTCCACGGGATTCTGGCCCGACCCGGTCGAACGGCTCGGCGAACT
Organism: Nonomuraea mesophila; assembly: GCF_004352805.1. Taxonomy (NCBI): domain Bacteria; kingdom Bacillati; phylum Actinomycetota; class Actinomycetes; order Streptosporangiales; family Streptosporangiaceae; genus Nonomuraea; species Nonomuraea mesophila. The sequence goes on along the minus strand of NZ_SMLD01000253.1, from coordinate 4,894 downwards.
GCGCCGCCTGCTGCGCCCCGCGGGCCGCATCGCGCTCGTCAGCCAGCCCCGCTGCCCCGGCGCCACCCACGAGTCCACGGCCCGAGCCGCCCGCGAGCTCGCCGACCTGCTCACCCAGGCCGGTTTCACCCGGATCCGGATCGAGACCCTCGAACTGAAGCCGCCCGCCACCTGCGTGCTGGCCACCAGCCCGGCCACCAGCCCGGCCGCCGCACCGTCATGACCGCACCGTCATGACCGCACCGTCATGACCGCACCGTCATGACCGCATCGACCCCGGACCCGCCCCGGGTGAACCGTCCGACGGCACGCCCCCGGGCGCCGATCGCGCCCCTCAGGTAGGGGCCGGGGTGGAGCGGACGACCAGATGGTCGAGGGAGATGTCGAGCACGTCGGCCAGCGCGGCGATCGTGAAGAACGCCGGGGTGGCGATGCGTCCGGTCTCGATCTTGCGCAGGGTTTCGGCGGACATGCCCGCCGCCGCGGCCACCTCGACGATGCTGCGCTCGCCGCGGGCCTGACGCAGGGTGGAGCCGAGCTGCTCGCCACGGAGCCGCTCTTCAGGGGTCAGCGGAGGTCGCACCATGGCCACCACTCTATACCCGGACACCGGTATAGTTATCGCGCCCAGGTCCGCCGTACCCACCACCCGGCCAACACGAGCCCCCGCCTCACCGGCCCGCTCCAGGTCGGTGGTGATGACCTGGACGACCAGGCCCACCGCCTCCGCTGTCAGAGTTTCATGGGGTAGGGCGCCGTCCGAGCCAACAGGAACTCATACGTACCACGCCGCCTGCAGAGAGGACCCTCGCCGGCCGGCCAGATGGCCGGGACCGCCAGCGGGCGATCGGTCGACGACCTGCTGCCGTCGGCGTGGACGTTGTGGTCGGTGGCCCGGAAGAAACCGCCCACGAAACCCAGCCAACGCCGATCACCACGGCGGCGCTCGATCAGCTCCCGGACCGCGTCGCCGCAGCCCGACGGGGCGCGGCGGCGGCGCGCAGCGGCAGGGCGATGACCCGCCCAGCCGGCTCCTCGACACCCCCGAGGACGGCTGACGCTGAGTAGCCGAGCGATGGAGGAGACGGTGTTTTCCGGCCGGGTGAGCGGTCGCGGGCGTGCCGGATCTGCTCGGCAGTCATCGCCGGCGGCCGTCCCAGGCGCTGACCTCGGGCGCGGGCGGCCAGGCACCTCCAGATCGAGACCCACTCCCATGCCGCACCCAGACCGCGATCGCGCTACCGGGAAGGCCTAGTTACGGGAATTTCCGGACTGCCAGGACCCCCATGACGGCGCTTCAGAGGGTATTTTCGATGCCCCGATCAAGTCATGGAAACGCTAAGGAAACGTCCACCTCGTGTATATCTCTCGCAGACCGTTTCCTTTCGGGAGGATTTTCCATGGCGTTACCGCGTCCCTTGGCCGGCCACGGCCCTTCGCGCCGTTCGGCCCTCTGGTTCTTGGGTGCAGTCACGATGGCTGGCGGTGATCTCCTGGCCTCGTCGGGACCCGCCGAGGCGAGCACCCATGTCTCGTCAAGCTCCGGCCGGATTCCCAAGGGCCTGCGTCCTGGAGGGGCCTTCGACCGATACGTCAAGCAACTGGCGGACAAGGATGAGTTCTCCGGCACTGTGATGATCGCCTACCGCGGCCCGCCGGGTCCTGGCCCGCGCCTACGGCTGGTCGGACAAGGAAAGCAAGGTCCCGAACAAGGTCGACACCATCTACGCCCTGGCCTCGACCTCCAAGCTGTTCACCGGGCTGGCTGTCGTGCAGCTCGTCCAGAAGGGCAAGCTCAAGTTCTACGACCTGGTGAGCAAGCATCTGAACGGCCTGCCGGCGGCGATGGCCGAATCCATCACCGTGCACCATCTCCTGACCCACACCAGCGGCCTGGGCGACGCCCGGCGTCCCGGCGACCAGCCGCCATCGGAGAAGATCCATACCAGCTACGAGGAGCAGATGGCGGAGTTCTGGTCGAATCTGAAGACATTCGAGCTGCAGTTCACCCCCGGGACGAGAAAGGCCTACAGCAGCATGGGTTACATCCTGCTCGGCGAGCTCGTGGCGAAGGTCTCCGGCATGTCGTTCCAGGACTACGTCCGCCAGAACATCTTCCTCTCGGCCGGCATGAAGGACTCCGCCTACTACAGCCGCCGCGAGTGGCTCGCCGACGGCCGCATCGCCCATCCGTACATGTATCAAAAGGACGGCACACGCGTGGACGCCGTCCGTAACCTCGATAAGGGCTCCGTACACGGCGATGCCGGTCAAGGCAGCAACTCCGCGCGGGGATGGATGGGTACGGGCGGCGGCAACGGCTTCTCCACCGCTCCGGATCTCGTCCGCTTCGCGGTCGCGCTGCAAGGCGGCAAACTCACCGCCCGGCCCTACACCGAGGTCTACGTGAACGGAAAGATCTCTGCCAAGCCGCTGAAGGAGGACACCTCCGGCAGCTCCGTTCGTGGTGAGACCTTTCAGGCGTACGGGCCGGTAGCCCCGATCTACAACAACCAGCGCATCATCACCCATGGGGGCGGGGCAGGCGGCATCTCGACGAGTTGGTCCCTCTACCTCGACATGGACTGGACCGCGATCATCCTGAGCAACTACGACCTCCAGAGCATCGAGCCGATCATTGCTCTGGAACGAAGCCTGATCACCGGCGCATAGCTCCGGCCAGGTAGCCGCACACCGCCACCGCGGAGCGAGCGGGTCAGCGGTTCGCAGCGGCGGATGGACTGCTGTACGGGGTCATCGGGCGGAGCCTGGCCGGCAGCCAGTTCCAGCTGGCCCCCACAGCATCAGCCGCTGCCGCTCGCGATGGCGGGACAGATATTCGTGCACGGGCCCGGTGTAGCCGGGCAGGTCAGTGGGGTCCATCTGGGTGGCCTCGGCCAGCGCCGACAGTCGCGCGAGTCACGATTGATCGCCCGGACACCGCCGCCCGACAATCCGGGCGCGCTGGATCCCAGACGCAGACGACCTTTCGTAGCCGTCCGGCGCGTTCATATAACCGTTTGACGAACGCAACCATGGACATCCAGCCAAACGGGAGCCTCCGTGCGCCGTGTCCGGTTCGGATGTTCATTTCGTCGTCCTGGGACCGCCCGAAAGCAAGGCAAGGTCGGACGCCGCCGCCCCGTGGCCGACGACAAACGCGCCGCGACCCTCGACCGTCGCCGGCGCGGGGAATCGATCCGTACCATCGCCGCCGGGGGTGGAGGTCTCCGTCGGCGGCGTCCGCTCCCAGCTCGCCGAGGGCGCCGCTGCTCAGCCGGGCGTTCAGGCCGAGTCGGACCTCGCCGTAGGGCGCACGTGCAGCCAGAACAGCGGGGGTCAGGCCGCGCCGGTCGACCGGGGTGAGCAGGGCGGCCCACCTCTCTTCGGCCAGGACGTCTTGCAGCATCACGACATTCGTGATCTTCCACACGGCGCTGGACATGATGGACGTGATGCGCCGGCTGCTGGCCGAGGGCTGGGAGATCAGCCCCGAGGACGTCGCGCAGTTGTCGGCCCTACCTGACCGCACACATCAGCCGATTCGGTCTGTATGCCACACGGCGGCCGAAGCGACTGAGATCCTGGCACTGAACGTCGAGGACCTCGACCTGGAGCACCGCCGCGCCCCCGTCCGCTCCAAGGCGGCGCCGGTGAGCTTACTTGGTCTGACATCAACCCCTTGCCACGCCAGTGCCGTCTCCTCTGACGAGCGAGCCGCTCGCCTCAAGATCATCCCAATGTGGGTTTTGGGCTTATGTGGGTTGACAGTGAAGTAGTCCTTTAAATCGTGCGCGTACGCCTTCACTGTGTTCGGCGACCGGTCGATGTCCGGCAGGTAGGCCAGGTACCGCTCGATCGGTTCGATCGGGACGCCGGCCTCGCCGAGGACCGTCCACGACTCGGCGATGAACGCCGCCGAATCACGAGGCCTCTTCAGCGCCTCGTGGTGTACGTCCCGGTCGTCGTCGAAGTCGGCCGGCAGGCCCACCTCCGGGTTGCGCCAGATCTTGCCGCCCTCCACCCAGATCTCCCGCGGGCGGATCGCCTTGCGCAGCGCGACCAGCACACACAGCTCGTACGGGATGCGCTCGATCCGGCCGCGCTCATCGGCCACCGCCTCCTGCCAGTCCTCAGGCACCACGTACTCGATCGGCACCGTCTCGGCGCGGTCGTAGAAGACGTCCTCAGAGTCGGCGTAGCGGTCCAGCAGCTTCAGCGCGTCCATCACCGGCTGGAAGGCGGTGTTGTCGCAGTGGAAGTCCAGTGCGCGCAGCAGCTTGGTCAGGCCGCGCCGGTAGTGGCGGCTCACTCGGCCCTGTCGCCCGCTTCGCTCCGCAGCAGGGGATGGGCCCGCATCGCCACCTCCAGCTCACCCGGCAGCTCATCACGGTAACGCCCCAGCGTCGACAGGTCACTGTGCCCCAGCACCCGCCGCACCGCGTCCATGTCGACCGCGTCGGCCAGCAGATGCGTCGCCGTCGTGTGCCGCAACCCGTGCGGCGTCACCGACCGCCGCTGGTCCGGGTCGACCCGCGCCTGCACCCGGTCGATGACCGCCTGCACATCACCCCGCGCCAGCCGCCGCCCCCGCCACGACAACAACAACGCCTTGTCCTGCACCGCCGGCCGCCCCCGCGCCAGATAGTCCTGCAACACCCGCGCCACGTCCTGCGGCAACGGCACGTCCCGCGTCCGCCCGCCCTTGCCGAAGATCCGCCAGTAGCGCACCCCGTCGTTGGTGAAGAAATCCTCCACGTTGGCGCGCACCAGCTCCGACACCCGCGGCCCCACCGTCGCAAGCAGCAACACGATCACCGCGTCCCGCAGCTCCGTACGCTGATCACGCCGCTTGCCCGCCGCCCCCGCGTCCGCAGCCGCGTCCGGCACCGCC
>NZ_SMLD01000252.1:0-9966 GCF_004352805.1 Nonomuraea mesophila | reverse complement strand
AAGGACTCGCGCGTTTGTTCGATACGCCGGTTCGCCTGGAGGCGAATCGTCTGCCCCTGCCCTGCTCCGCAGGGGTCCGATTCCTCCCCCGCCTGAAGGCGGGGGTCTCCTCGGAGGCATCTGATGATCCGGCGCCCCCTGACCTGCTGGACACGGCTCTCCCGCACGCGCACGCTGCTCCCTCAACCTCTGACACGCCCTCCCGCGACACGCGCCCACGGCTCCCGTAACCCTCTGCACACGCCCTCTGCAGCCCACGGGACATCACGGCTTGTCGCGCACCACCTAGCGTGCTCGCCCCTCCCCGATCACACCGTCTGCCCTGCCCGTGGCGTCGCAACGTTCCCGGCGGAGGTTCGCGCCTGCGCCACGACCCCGTGCCGGGCCGCCACCAGCGTTCGAGCCAGACCAGGGAGTGTCCCAGCCGACAGCCCCCCGGCGGCAGATAGATTTCCCTCTATGACTGATGTTCGAGTCGTGTTTCGGAAGTACGGCGGAGCATTGCACTGGAACCATCCTGGCCGCGTGCTCGGGGAGGACGAGCACGGAGTCTGGGTGGAGGTGCCCGGCGGCACGGTCGCCCGCAAAGGCGAGGGGCCACCCGTCACGTGGGAGTCCACCGCGATCATGCTGTTTCCCCGGAACGCCTGGTGGACGGCTTCGTTCAACACCCCTCCCCACAAAAGCGAAATCTATGTTGACGTCACCACCGTCCCGGAGTGGAGGGACGATGAGGTGACCATGCTGGACCTCGACCTGGATGTGATCCGTCTGCGTGACGGCCGGCTCATCCTCGATGACGAGGATGAGTTCGCGGAGCACCAGGCACTACTGAACTATCCACCCGAGTTGATCTCGCGAGCGGAGGCAACCGCGCACTGGCTCCTCGATGCGGTACGCGAGAGAAAAGGCCCGTTCGGCGGCGCACACATACAATGGCTGACGATAACCTGATTCCAGCGACCTGACATCGAAATGCCCGGCTCCGTCAACGTCGTCGCTGCCACCCCATAAGGCCACATCATCGTCTGCTTCGACCGTGACATCGCCTTATGGACCGCGACCGGATCGAGCTGACCACGGTCTGCTTCTACAGGACTGTAAATCCCATTCGGCTTCATCGGCGGGTGATCGGCCCGTCCCGCAACTCCAGGGCGACAGCGGCCACATGCCGATGGTGCACGGTCGCGACAATGACCAGATCGGCTGTGGTGACAAACCACGAGGCAGCAGCGATCCGTCTTGCGATCCGAGCGCACCGCACACTTAGCGATGCGGGGGCGACAGAGATTAGACGGCGCGCGCGACCACCATTCGCCGCCGGCACTTCTTCACGTCCCGGCCCCTCAGCATGGCGCAGACGTTATGGAGCTACTGCGACTGCCCGGCCCAGCCACCTTCTATCATTACTTGTCCCCGGAGTCAGTGATGACGACCTTTTCAGCACCGATCCGCCGCATGCGTTCAGCGCCCCATTTCCCCAGTGACGTCAGGGCCGTATTAAGCGAAACGCCGTGTTCCGTCAGGGAGTATTCGACCTTCGGTGGCACTTCTCGGTGCACCTCACGATGGACGAGCCCGTCTTCTTTCATCTCCCGCAGGTGTTGAATCAACATCTTCTCGCTGACGCCTGGCAGACCACGCCGAAGCTCGGCGAACCTACGGGTCCCGTGGTGGTGCAACTCCCAGAGGATCAACGACTTCCACTTGCCGGCGACGACGTCCATAGCCGCGTCGATGCCACAGAAATAGGGACCACGTCGTGCTGATGTCGCCATCCGCCCCCTCCAATACGTACTTACCTGCGAGTGAGTACCAGACTCAATAGTGCGTACTGGTCAAACCTACCGGCAGCCGAGAGGATCCAGCCGAACGATGAACACGAGGGGGAGCCCCAGTAATGACAACGAACAGCAGCGTCCAGGTAAGTGTTCTCGGCCTGGGAGCGATGGGCAGCGCTCTTGCGGACGCCCTGGTGAAGGCCGGATACGCGACGACTGTCTGGAACCGCTCACCGGAGAAGGCGGACGATCTCGTTGCTCAGGGCGCGGAGGCCGCCGCCACGGCCGGCGACGCTGTCCGGGCCAGCGGGTTGGTGATCACATGTCTGCTGGACCACGCGTCAGTCCATAAGGTGCTCGATCCTCTCTCCCGTGACTTGGCCGGACGAACGTTGATCAACGTGACCACGACGTCACCGGCCGAGTCGCGGGAGCTGGCCGCCTGGGCCGCCCATGCCGGGGTCACGTATCTGGACGGCGGCATCATGGCCGTACCGCAAATGATCGGCCAGCCGGGGTCATCCCTCCTCTACAGCGGATCGGCCGATGCCTTCCATCAGTACAAGCCGCTGCTCGACCTGTGGGGAACCAGTACCTACTTCGGCACGGATGCCGGGCTGGCCTCCCTCTACGACCTTGCCCTCCTCGCGGGTATGTACGTCATGTTCGCCGGCTTCATGCATGGCGCCGCCATGGTCGCGCCGGCCGGCGTGACGGCGGGCGAGTTCGCTGCTCTGGCCACACCTTGGCTGACCGCCATGACCGGCGCCTTCCAGGGGTTCGCCGCCGTCATCGACGGCGGCGACTACGCCGTCGAAGGGCAGCAGAGCCTCCACTTCTCCAACCTCAGCTCCCTTCTGGCCGCCAGTTCCGACCAGGGCATCAGCACTGATGTCGTCGCCATGGTCCAGCGACTCATCCAACGTCAGATCGATGCCGGCCATGGGGAGGAAGGCTTCGCCCGGATCATCGAAAGCATCAAGCAACCGGGCTGAGGGCTGGCGCGGCGTGGGGTCATGGTCGTCTGGCGGGCCCCACGCCCCAGCGGCGGGTGGCCTCCGGATACCTTGCTGATTGGCCCGTCGATGGCACGGTGTTTCAGGACGAGGCCGACAATCCGGTCCAACGTCTCCGGCAGCGTGCCGCAGCTGTCTGAACACCCCCAGGTGGATCGGCTGGCCCACACAGGCTCCGATCGTGGTCACAGAGCAGGTGGTACACGTTCTTTCGCCGAAGGAGCAGCCGATCCGATCGACCCGTGGTAGCAGCCGATCCGCAGGAACCGAACAGCCGTCAGAACGATCCGATCGACCCGTAACAGCAGCCGAACCGCGGGAAACCGAACAGCCGTCAAAACGATCCGATCGCTCATGCGCCCCGGCGACGGCAGCCGGGCCTGATCGTAGACCTGGCGCTGCTGCAACACCCCCACGAACTCCGTCACGACTCCACCTCCTGCTTCGCTGGATGTGCCGAAGCACCCAATGACGACGTGAATCAACCCGCCGCGGAAACCAGCCCACTCTCATATGCGGCAATGACGAGTTGCGCCCGATCACGCGCTTCCAACTTGGCCAGCAGCCGCGTGATGTGGGTCTTCACCGTGGCCAGACTCACTTGAAGATGCTCCGCGATCTCGCCGTTGGACAGCCCACGGGCGATCAGCGTCAGCACATCCCTTTCCCGCTCGGTAACCCCGTCCAGCCCTTTCACCCGGGGCGTCACCGGGGTGCGGGTGAACTCTTCAATTAACCTTCGCGTCACCGTTGGCGCCAGCAATGCCTCCCCACGCGCGACCACTCTGATGGCGGCGAGCAGATCCGCAGGGGGTGTGTCTTTAAGAAGGAAACCACTCGCTCCAGCCCGAAGCGCGTCGTACACGTATGCGTCGAGATCGAACATCGTCACCACGAGCACCCTGGAGACATCCCTGATCCTGCGGGTGGCTTCGATGCCGTCCATCTCCGGCATCCGAACGTCCATCAACACCACATCGGGCCGCTGCTCCAAGGTCACGGTGACCGCTTCGGCCCCCGTCGCAGCTTCCCCGACCACACCCAGGTCGGGCTCAGAGTCGACCAGCACCCTGAAACTTCCCCTGAGCAACGCCTGATCGTCGGCCACGACCACCCGGATCACGGAGCCTCCTGATAGGGCAGCCGGGCGAACACGCGGAACCCGTTTCCATGCTTGCTCCCCGCTTCGAACGTGCCGCCGTACATCATGACCCGCTCCCGCATCCCGATGAGGCCGTGCCCGGTGCCGGCCGAAGGCGACGTGCGTCTGCCCGGTCCGTCATCCGTCACTTCGATCTTCACGTCCTTGCCGTCTGCCACGACGGAGACCTGGCACCGGGCGGGCGCCGCGTGCTTGGCGACGTTGGTCAGCGCCTCCTGCACGATCCGGTAGGCCGACAGCCCCACCCCATCCGGCAGCCGGTCCCGTGGGTCGTGAGCATCACCATCGGACACCTGCCCAACAGAGCCGCCACCACCGATGCGAACCTCCAGCTTCACGTCGATCCCGGCCAGCCGCGCCTGCGCCGCGAGCTCCTCGAGCCCTTCGATGCCCGGCGCGGGCACGAGGTCAGGCACGTTGGTTGACCTCAGCATGCCGAGCAGGCGCCGCATCTCGACCAGTGCGCTGCGGCTGGCTGTCTCGATCACCCGCAGAGCGTCGTGCGCCTCCTCCGGCCTGGTCGACATCACATGATTGGCCACGCCCGCCTTGATGGCGATCAACCCCACGCTGTGGGTGACCACGTCATGCACCTCGCGAGCGATGCGCAGCCGTTCGTCGATCACCGCTTGCGACGCCAGCCGCTCGGCCTCGCGCGCCGCATAATGCCTGCGCTCGTGGACGGCACGGCCGATCGTCCATGAGCCGCCCAGAGCCGCGATCCCCATGAGCGGCTTGTCGACGTGGACCAGCCAGTCGGGAGCACTCTCCTGTGGCACGCCCGCCATCGTCAACCCGAGCAACGTGACGAGGCTTAGTCCCCCGATGGCGGACGAAGGGATCAAGGGGCCGACCTTGTCGGACAGCGCGACAATATAGAGCACGTAGGCGGGTGCGAGGTAAGCGAACCCGATGGCATCGGACACGACGGCGAAGACGGCCAGCACCAACGTCAGGCAGAACACAGGCAGCGGCCACAGCCTGCGCACCGACAGCAGCAGGCCGAGCCCGAAGGGCAGAGCGAACCTCAGCCATGGTGGCAGCGACGTGGCGTTGACCGCCATCGTGAAGGCCACGACCCCGAAGCACAGCCCCACCGCCAGATCGAGCATGATCAACTGGATGCGGCTCAAGCGCCGGGCGAAGAAGGGATGGCTGTCGTCCACGCGTTGAACCGTAGCGGTTGAAGCGGCGGGCGCACGTCAGCCCAGGGTTTGACCTTCAGATTCGAACCGTGGTCCGACGCGCCGCCGACCCTCCGCACCGCATCCTTTACGGCGTGATCGAACTCCACCGCCTCACGAAACGGTACGGCGACACCCTCGCGGTAGACGACCTCTCCTTCAAGGTCGGCCCCGGCCACGTGACCGGATTTCTGGGCCCCAACGGCGCAGGCAAGTCCACCGCCCTGCGCCTGATCCTCGGCCTCGATGCGCCCACTTCCGGGCACGCGCTCATCAACGGCCGACCTTACACATCGTTCAGCAGACCGATGCACGAGGTGGGCGCGCTCTTGGATGCGAGTGCCGTCCACGGCGGACGCAGCGCCTACGACCACCTGCTCTGTCTCGCTCGCACCAACGACATCGGCCCCGGCCGAGTGACCGAGGTGTTGAAGCAGGTCGGCCTGGCGGATGTCGGCCGCAAACGGATAGGCGGCTTCTCGCTCGGTATGAAACAACGGCTCGGCATCGCGGCCGCTCTGCTGGGCGACCCCGGTGTGTTGATGTTCGACGAGCCTGTCAACGGTCTCGATCCTGATGGCGTGCGGTGGATCCGCGGCCTCATGCGCTCGCTGGCCGCCGAAGGCAGGACGATCCTCCTGTCCAGCCATCTCATGAGCGAGATGGCTCTCACCGCCGAGCGCATCGTGATCATCGGCCGCGGCAAGCTGGTCACCGAGGCGACGGTCGCGGAGCTGACGGCGGCCTACCCCTCACTCGAAGACGCCTACATGGCACTGACCGCCTCCAGCGTGCAGTTCGGAGGTGTTCGATGAATTCGTTCGCGGGCGTTCTCGCGTCGGAATGGATCAAGCTCCGCTCCGTTCGTTCGACCTATCTCATTCTCGTCCTCGGCATCAGCGCCGTTCTGCTGGGTTACGCGCTGGCCCTGATGGCGGCCGGCATGTACGACGACGCCTCACCCCCACAACGCCCGAGCGCTCGCATCGCGGACCTTGAGGAGGTGGTCGTGATCGTGCCTCAGCTCTGCATGGGCATCCTGGGCACGCTGGCCATCACGTCCGAATACGCGACCGGCATGATCAGAACAAGCCTGACCATCGTCCCGCGTCGATGGCCGGTGCTCGCCGCCAAGTCCACGGTCGTGGGAGCACTCGGCCTGATCATCGGTGCGGCGGCGGTCTTCGGCACCTATGCCGTCACCCGATGGGTGCTCGGTGACCGGTTCTCGGGTGCATACGCCGACGCGTTCACGGACCGGCTTCCCCTTCTGATCGCCATCACCGTCTCGGTGCCGGTGTTCGCGCTGCTCGGCCTCGGCCTCGGCGCGCTCATGCGCTCGAGCGCCGGCGCGATCGCCATCATCGCCGGTCTCGTCTACGTCATCCCCATGATCATCGGCAATATCCCCGAGCCTTGGAGCGAGCGCCTCGGGTCCGTGATGATCGGGGCGCTTCCCCGCGAGATCACCGGTGACACGATCACGACCTCGGTCTACGGCTCGCTGTTGCCTCCCGCCGTGGCCGCCGCCGTGCTGGTCGCCTATGCGGCTCTCCCCCTGCTGGCGGCAGCCTGGCTGATGCGCAGGAGGAACGCCTGAGATGTCGACGCCGAGCCACATGCGAGACCTCGCCATGTTGACGCCGGCTCAGACGGAAGCCCCTGATCAGCGCATCAAAAGATCACAGCGGGCATGGGGCCGTCCGGCGATGCGCAAGACCGGAACGCCTGCCGTACCATCAGGCGTTCCGGCTGCCATGCCGTCAGCGGGCTCAGACCTCGAGCACCACGGGGATGATCATCGGACGGCGGCGGTAGGTGTCGCTCACCCAGCGGCCCACGGTGCGCCGGACAACCCGGCGGATCTCCTGCATGTCGATCACTCCGTCCGCGGCCTTCTCCTCAAGAGCCCGTTCGATCTGAGGAATGAACTCGTCGAACTGCAGAGGGTCGATGCCCGAACCACGCGCGTGGATCTCGGGGCCCGCGGTGAGCTTCCCGGTGTTGGAGTCGACCACGACGACCACGGAGATGAACCCCTCGTCCCCCAGAATCCTGCGGTCCTTCAGGGAGGTGTCGGTGATCTCGCCCACCGACGAGCCGTCGACGTAGACATACCCCGCGTGCACCGCACCGACGATCTTCGCGCGACCGTCGAGCAGATCGACCACGACGCCGTCTTCGGCGATCACGATGTGATCGTCCGGCACACCCGTGAGGGCGGCCAGCTTCGCATGGGCGCGCAGGTGGCGCCACTCACCGTGCACGGGCATGAAGTTCGACGGGCGTGTCAGGTTGAGCACGTAGAGGAGCTCACCGGCGGCCGCGTGTCCGGAGACGTGCACCTTGGCGTTGCCCTTGTGCACGACCCGTGCGCCCCACCGGGTGAGACCGTTGATCACCTTGTTGACCGCGGTCTCGTTGCCGGGCACCAGCGAGGAGGCCAGGAGCACCGTGTCGCCCTCGGCGATGCGGATCGGGTGATCACGGTTGGCCATCCTCGACAGCGCCGCCATCGGCTCACCCTGGGATCCGGTGCAGACGAGCACCACGTCCTGCGGCGGCCACTCCTCGATGTCGCGCGAGTCGACGATCAGCCCCTGTGGCACCTTGAGATAGCCCAGGTCGCGAGCGACTCCCATGTTGCGCACCATCGAGCGTCCGACCAGGGCGACCTTGCGCCCGTGCCGGGCGGCGGCGTCCATGACCTGCTGGATGCGGTGGACGTGAGAGGCGAAGCTCGCCACGATGACGCGCTGCTCCGAGGTACGGATGACCTCGTCGATGACCGGAGCGATCTCCCGCTCACTGGTGACGAAGCCAGGCACCTCGGCATTGGTCGAGTCGGACATCAGCAGGTCGACGCCCTCTGTGCCGAGCCTGGCGAAGCCTCCCAGATCGGTGAGGCGTCCGTCGCTCGGCAACTGGTCCATCCGGAAGTCGCCGGTGTGCAGCACGATGCCGGCCGGCGTCCTGATGGCCACGGCCAGCGCGTCGGGGATGGAGTGGTTGACCGCGAGAAACTCGCAGTCGAAAGGCCCGAAGACGTGCCGTTCGCCCTCGACGACCTCGCGTTTGGTCGGCTGGATCCGATGCTCGGTGAGCTTGGCCTCGATCAGGGCAAGCGTGAGCTTGGATCCGATGAGCGGGATATCACGCCGCTCGCGCAGCAGATAGGGCACCGCTCCGATGTGGTCCTCATGCGCGTGCGTCAGCACGACAGCTTCGACGTCGTCGAGGCGGTCCCTGATGTACTCGAAGTCGGGCAGGATGAGGTCGACACCCGGTTGGTCGGGCTCGGGGAACAACACCCCGCAGTCGACGATCAGCAGGCGGCCTTCGTACTCGAAGACGGCCATGTTCCTACCGATCTCGCCCAGCCCGCCGAGCGCGACGATACGCAAGCCGCCGTGAGGCAGCGCCGGTGGGGGGCCAAGCTCAGGATGCGGATGGCTCATGCCCGGCCCCCACGGTCAGATCGTGTTCTCAAAACTCCCAGTTCCTCCCCGTTCCTATGCGTCTGTCAACTTCACCCCGCCGGCCACCAGGCAAGCACGCAGCTCGGCGATTTGCTTCTCTGTCGCGTCCACGAGCGGCAGCCGTACCGGTCCTACCGGCATACCCACCAGGCTCAGGGCCGCCTTTATCATGATCGCGCCGCCCGCACGCAGCATGATCCCGTCCACTACGGGGGCCACCCGACTGTGCAGGGCCAGCGCTTGAGCGACTTCGCCGCTCTTGTGCAGATGGATCATCCGCGCCAACTCGGCGCCCACCACATGTCCGACAACGCTCACGAACCCAGCGGCTCCGAGCGAGAGCCAGGCCAGGTTGAGCAGATCGTCTCCCGAATAGAAGACAAGATCGGTCGAGATCATCACCTGACTGGCGGCGAACAGATCGCCTTTGGCGTCCTTGACGGCCACAATGCGTTCGTGCTGCGCCAGCCTGATCAGAGTCTCCGTTCTGATCGGCACTCCGCTTCGTCCCGGGATGTCATAAAGCATCACGGGAAGATCGGTCGCGTCGGCGACAGCGGTGAAGTGTCGGTACAAACCCTCTTGCGGGGGCTTGTTGTAGTAAGGCGTTACTACCAGGAGGCCGTGTGCGCCGGCGCGCGCCGCCTGCTTCGCGAGCTCGACACTATGGCGGGTGTCGTTGGAGCCCGCTCCCGCCACCACGGCCGCGCGATCGCCGACCGCGTCGAGGACAGCACTGACGATGCGCTGCTTCTCCTCGTCGGAAGTGGTGGGCGACTCGCCGGTCGTCCCGTTGACGATCAAGCCGTCATTCTGCTGCTCGTCCACCAGATAGGTAGCAAGACGTCGCACAGCCACATAATCGACCTCGCCGTCGGAAGTGAACGGCGTGACCATCGCGGTCAGCATACGGCCGAAGGGCGCCTTGGTGGATCCAGTTGGCGATGCCATAGTGCGAACGCTACCTGGATTCAGAAATCCATTGGACGTCGCCACCCCGCTTTGCCTGCCTGGAGCCGCCTTTTGCCCCCTTTCGACAGCAACTCGTGCCGCTTATCCCACGATAGGTCCTTCGGCCGACTCCTCTAGCCACCCGGCCAGCGACGACCGGCCATTACATCGCAAGATCAGCTCACAACTCCACGGCCTCCCGGTCCGGGCTCACCTTCGCGTCCGCCGTTCACCCGGCCCCAGCATGCCACGCGAGCTTCCCACGGCCGTCTTGGAGGATCCCCGACCGAGACAGAGCCCGCGCTCGTCCCTGACCCCCACACCGCCCTGGCCACCCACGCCGCTTCACATGCCCTCAGCACGCCCACCACCGCCGTCGCACTTGCTCCCGCC
>NZ_SMLD01000251.1:0-10000 GCF_004352805.1 Nonomuraea mesophila | reverse complement strand
ACGGTGAGCGACACGGGTGTGCCTTCCCGACCGACGTTGGCGCGTCGGCCTTATCTCGAAACCTTGATCAGATGATTCGGGAAGGTACACCCCTTCCCGTCAGATCCACAGGTTTCGATCATTGCTCCTGCTCAACCTCCGCTGGACGGACGTGGACCTGGACAAGCCCCAGATCCACATCACCGGCACAGCCGCGGTGATCGACCGCCAACGAGTCGAGGGCACCACCAAGAGCGGACGCTCCCGCGTCGTGTCCCTCGACCCCAGCACGGTCAGAGTCCTCAAGGCCCACCGCGCCCGGCAGGACGAGGAACGCCTAAGGCTCGGCGAGTCCTGGAAGGGCAGCGGCGCGTACGTCTTCACGACCGGCTGGGGAGACCCGCTCTTCCCGGACACGCCCAGTTCCCTGATGCCCAAGCTCATCGAGACCCACAACAAGCAGAACCCGCGAGTCCAACTCCCCCACGCCCGCCTGCACGACCTCCGCCACATCCACGCCACGACGCTGCTCCTGGCCGGTGTGCCCGTCCACGTCGTCGCGGCCCGACTCGGCCACGCCGACCCGGCGATCACCCTCAGGGTCTACGCCCACGTCATCCACGAGCAAGCGGCCACCGCTGCCGACGTCTTCGCCAAGGCCGTCGGTGGGTGACGGCCGTGTTAGCAAGCCTGTTAGCAAGATCTCAAGATTGTCCTGACAAACCAAGAGGCCCCTGAACCGGAAACACCAGTTCAGGGGCCTCTTCATGCAGAGCCGACGAGGGGAATCGAACCCCTGACCTTCTGTTTACAAGACAGATGCTCTGCCGATTGAGCTACGTCGGCGCGGCCTATCAGTGTAGACGCTGGCGACGCCTGTGACGAGCGACTTCGTACAGTGCCACCCCGGCCGCCACTCCCGCGTTGAGGGACTCCGCGGATGCGTGCATCGGGATGCGGGTCACCACGTCGCATTGCTCGCGTACCAGCCGCGAGAGCCCCTTGCCTTCGGAGCCGACGACCACCACGAGGGGCTCGGTCAGGAGTTGGGCGTCGCCGATGTCGGTGTCGCCGGCGCCGTCGAGGCCGACCACGAACAGACCCGCGTCTCTGTAGTCGCGCAGGGCGGCCGTCAGGTTGGCGGCGCGGGCGACGCGCAGGGTGGCGAGTGTTCCCGCCGACGTCTTCCAGGCGCCTCCTGTGACGCCGGCCGAGCGGCGTGAGGGGATGAGCAGGCCGTGGGCGCCGAAGGCGGTGGCGGAGCGGGCGATGGCGCCGAGGTTGCGCGGGTCGGTGACCGAGTCGAGGGCGACAATCAGCGGCGGTTCGGCGGCATCGTGCGCGATGTCCACCAGCTCTGACGGGTGCGCGTAGTCGTAGGCGGGGATCTGGAGCGCGACGCCCTGGTGGACGGCGCCCTCCGTCAGGCGGTCGAGCTTGTCGCGGGTGACTTCGAGCAGGGCGATGCCGCGTTCTGCGGCGATCTTGATGGAGTCGCGTACGCGGTCGTCGTTGTCGATGCGCTGCGCCACATAGAGGGCGTTGGCGGGCACGTCGGCCTGCAGGGCCTCCAGCACCGGGTTGCGGCCCCCGATGTATTCAGGTGCGTCTTCCGAGCGCCTGCCCTTGGTGGGAGCGGCGCGGCGGCCGCCCCCTCGCTCCTCGCGGGCGACGCGCTCGGCGCGGGCCTTGTCTTTGTACCAGTGCCGCATCTCCGCGGGCGGGGTCGCGCCCCTGCCCTCGAGCGACCGGCGGCGCTGCCCTCCGGTGCCTTTGGACGGGCCCTTCTTCTTCGCGGGCCTGCCCGAGCCTCTGCCGCCTGCTGCCATGGGATCCAGGGTACTCGGGGCGCGGGGCAACTCGGCCCACGCGGGAGAGCCTGGAACGACGACTGCCCACGCGAAGGACCCTGGCGACCACCCTCACGCAACGAACCGGCCAACCGCTTCCACACGAAGCCGCCGGGTAACCTCGCCCGCGCGAGGCTGCCAGGTGATCTCGCCCGCGCGAAGCCGCCGGGTAACCGGTCTCACACAACGCACCCGGGCGGCTCGGCCGTTCCAGGCAGCCCCACCGCGCCGGTGCCCAGAGGGCTCAGCTGGATGACCTCAGTCTGGAAGTCACTCCCTCCAGGACGCATTCCAGGCCGACGCGGAACCCGTCGTCGCGGTCCTCGCGCACCCGCCGTCCCCGCTGCCCCGCGTAGAGCCGGCGCAGCCGTGGATGGTCGCGTGCGGCTTCCTCGGCGGCGGGCAGCAGGCGTTCGGTCCATTCCTGCTCACTCTGCCCGCTGCGGCCCAGGGCGGTCAGGGTGGCGGCCTCGCTGGTGGAGATGCCGACGACGTACGCCACCACGGTGTTCATCGCCTGGTCGGCCTCCTGCAGGCCGAACCCGCCCTCCTCGAACACGGCCAGCATCTCCTCCATCAGCCGGGTGACGTTGGGCCCCAGGTAGGCCAGGCCGGTCTCGCCCAGCACGGAGACGATCCAGGGGTGGCGCAGGATGGTGGCGCGGAGGCTGTGGGCGCAGCCGGTGATGGCCGTACGCCAGCCCCCCGGGTCGCCGGTTGCGGGCACCTCGACCTCGCCGTAGACCTCGTCGACGACGAGTTCCAGCAGTTCGTCCTTGTTGGCCACGTGCGTGTACATCGAGGTGGCCCCGGCGTTCAGCCGTGTGCCGAGCTTGCGCATGCTCAGGGCGTCGACGCCCTCGGCGTCGAGGAGCTGGAGGGCCGTGGAAACGATCTGCTGCCGGCTCAGCGCCGGCTGGTCGCGCCGCTGAGGGCGCGGCCGGGCCCACACCGATGGGACCTGCTGCTCGTCGGCCGGCATGTGGCTCCTTCCCGAATCCCCGAATCTCCGACTCTCCGTAGCTCGGACTCTCCGAAGCTCCGTAGCTCCGACTCCCCGTAGCCCCGATTCTCCGTTGCTCCGAAGCGTCGTCCGCACAGTGTACGGCTTGCGCACATCGTGCGACCATCCGTACGGTGTGCGGAGTCGCCGCACACCGTACGGCGCCTCACCCGAAACCGAGGGGAACAACCCATGTCCTTCGACGTCGAGAGCTGGCAGACCCGGCTCGACGAGTTGCGCGCGGCCCACGGCGTGCCCGGCGCGTCGCTGGCGGTCCTGACCGGCGGCCGCGTGCACGAACTGGCCGCCGGCGTGCTGCACGAGGGCACCGGGGTGGAGGTGAGCACCGACTCCGTCTTCCTGTCCGGCTCGCTGGCCAAGCCCTACACCGCCACGCTGGTGATGTCCCTGGTCGACTCCGGCGACCTTGAGCTGGACACGCCGGTGGTGGAGGTGCTGCCCGAGTTCGGCACCCCCGACCCCGAGGCCACCAGGGCGATCACGATCCGGCGGTTGCTGTCCCACACCGGCGGCATGACCAACGACTTCACCTACGATTCCGGCCGGGGTGACGACTGCCTGGCCAGGTACGTCGAGGCGCTGAGGGAGGTCCCGCTGGACTGCCCGCCGGGCACGGCGCTGTCGTACGGCAGCTCCGGCTACGTCGTGCTGGGCCGCGTCGTCGAGGTGCTCACCGGGCGGACGTGGGACCAGGCGCTGAAGGAGCGGTTGTTCGTCCCGCTCGGACTTGAGCACTCGATGACGCTGCCGGAGGAGGCGCTGCGGTTCCGGGTCGCGATGGGCCACCTGGACGGTCCCGCGCCGGTCTGGGACCTGCTGCCGCGCTCGGCGGGCCCGTACGGCAGGGTCATCGTCTCCGCCGGGGACGTCGTCCGCTTCGCTCGGATGCACCTCGACGGCGGCCTCGCCGCGGACGGCACGCGCGTGTTGTCGGCCGAGGCGGTCGCGGCCATGCAGCACCGCCACGCCGGAAGCCCGGACAAGTGGTCGATGTCCGCCGACGGCTGGGGCCTCGGGTGGACGCTGCACGACTGGAACGGGGTCTTCGGCTACGGGCACGACGGCAGCGCCGTCACCCAGCGCGCGTACCTGCGGGTCGTCCCGCACGCGGGCGTGGCCGTCGCGCTGCTGACCAACGGCGGCGCCTTCGGCCGGTTGTACGCCGACCTGTTCGGCGAACTGCTGGCCGAGCTCGCGGACGTGCGTATGCCGCCGCCGTTCGCCCCGCCGGCGAACCCGCCCGCGGTGGACCTGGCACCGTGGACGGGCACCTACAGGCGCCCCGGCGTCGTCACGACCGTCACGGAGGACGAGCGCGGCGGGCGCATCCGCTACGAGTTCGTCGACGGTATGGAGGGCTTCGCCGATCCGCTGGAGTCGGATCTGACGCCGGTGTCGCCGACGGTGTTCGCCGCCTCGGGCGCCCCTTTCGGCGAGGATCATCTCCCCGTGGTGTTCGCCACGCTGGCCGACGGCACCCCTTGCGTCTACGTCGGCATGCGCGCCACGCCCAGGGTCGCCTGAGCGCTCCTAGCGGCTCAGCTCCCAGCGCGGCCCGTGCGGGGTGTCCTCCACCGTGATGCCCGCGGCGCTCAGCTGGTCTCTGATCGCGTCGGCCGCCGCGTAGTCCTTGCGCTCCCGGGCGGCCTTACGCTGCTCCAGCGCCACCGCCACCAGCGCGTCGACCACGGGCGACAGGTCGGAGCCCGTGCCCCGCCACTGCGGCGAGCGCGGGTCGAGGCCGAGCACGTCGAGCATGTTCTGGGTCTCGGCGAGCAGGCGGGCCACCGCCTCCTTGTCGCCCCGCGACAGCGCCACGTTGCCCTCGCGCACCACCTCGTGCACGACCGCCAGCGCCTGCGGGGTGCCCAGGTCGTCGTCGAGCGCGTCGGCGAACGCCTGCGGCAGCGGCGCGTCGGCGTCGACGTCGTGGATGACCTCGGCGGCGCGCGTGACGAAGCCCTCGATGCGCTGGTAGGCGGCGGCGGCCTCCTGCAGCGCCTCCTCGGAGTAGTCGATCGCGGAACGGTAGTGCGGGGCCGCCAGGTAGTAGCGCAGCTCGACGGGCCTGACCTTCTGCACCATCTCGGGGATCAGCAGGGAGTTGCCGAGCGACTTGCTCATCTTCTCCGCGCCGATCTTGAGCATGCCGTTGTGCATCCAGTAGCGGGCGAACCCGTCGCCCGCCGCCTGAGACTGGGCGATCTCGTTCTCGTGGTGCGGGAAGATCAGGTCGATCCCGCCCCCGTGGATGTCGAACGTCGGCCCGAGGTATTTCGTCGCCATGGCCGAGCACTCCAGGTGCCAGCCGGGGCGGCCGGGCCCCCACGGGGTCGGCCAGGTCGGCTCGCCCGGCTTCTCACCCTTCCACAGGGCGAAGTCGCGGGGGTCGCGCTTGCAGGACTCGTCGTCGGTGTCGGCCGCCGCCCGCATGTTCTCCACCTTCTGGTTGGAGAGCGAGCCGTAGCGGTCGGCGTAGGACTGCACGTCGAAGTAGACGTCGCCGCGGGAGGCGTAGGCGTGCCCGCGCTCGATCAGCCGCTCCATGAGCGTGATCATCTCGGGGACGTGCCCGGTGGCGCGGGGCTCGACGGTCGGCGGAAGGCAGCCCAGCGTGTCGTAGGCCCAGGTGAAGGCCCGCTGGTTGCGCTCGGCCACGACGAACCAGGGCACGCCCTCCTCGGCGGACACCCTGATGATCTTGTCGTCGATGTCGGTGACGTTGCGGCAGAACATCACGTCATATCCGGAACGCGCCAGCCAGCGACGCAGCACGTCGAAGTTCACACCCGAGCGGATATGCCCGATATGCGGAGGAGCCTGCACGGTCGCCCCACACAGGTAAATCGACGCCCGGCCGGCTTCGACCGGAACGAATTCGCGGATGGCGCGTGCGCTGGTGTCGTAGATGTGCAGGCTCACGAAAGAAAGGCTAACGCCTCCGAGCTGCCTCCCGAGCGTCGAATCAGCCGCGCAGCGTGACCTTGTCCGGAGAAATTCTCACGACGAGTCGCTCAGTGCCCGGTTTGTCCTCCCATGGCTGGCCCCGGTACTTCTGCGACAACTCCTCGATGAGCGCGCCCTCGGGGTCGGGCGTCACGGTCACCCGCCCGCGCACCTCGACGTACCGGTAGGGGTTGTCCGGGTCGATGACGAGCAGGCTCGCCCTCGGGTCGCGCTCGAAGTTGCGCGGCTTGACGCGTCCGTTCGCAGTCGAGAAGACCACGTCGTCACCGTCCGTACGGATCCAGACCACGCTCGATTGAGGTCCGCCGTCCGGATTGATAGAGGTGACCGTCGCGAAATTCGGCGCGTCCAGGAGCTTGCGGGCATCTTCTGACAGCACAGCCATGTGTCCTCCTAGATCGGTCTGACCTTCCATTCTTCTGTAGGCTCACAACCGCCATGGACGTGACTCCCCCTTCTGCGCTCCGCCGCCTGGGCATCGCCCTCGCCGGGCTCGCCGTCGCCGCCCTCACCGGGGCCGCGTGCGCGCTCTCCTTCGACGACCTGCGCGCGCTGGCCGTCACCGGCCAGGCCGCCGACGACCTCGCCTACCTCTATCCGGCGGCCTTCGACGCGCTCCTGGCGGTCGCGCTGATCAGCGTGCTGCTGCTGCGCTCGGCCAAGCTGCTCATACGCGTGCAGACGGCGTTCGTGCTGGTTCTGCTCATCGTGGCGGCCGCCGCGGTCAACGTGGCCGCGGCCGTGCGGTTCACCTTCGACGTACGGGTGACGGCCATCGGCGTGGCCCTGGCGCCCTGGGTCATGCTGGCGCTCGCCCTGTGGCTCTGGCTGGTGCTGATCAAGCACGTGCACGCCCGGCGCGGGCCGGGAGGCGAAGCCGGCGCCGAGCCCGCCGCGGAGCAGGACATCGTGCCGTTCGGCCGGCCCGCTTCCGCCACGGAGACGGCCCCGGAGCCTGCCACGGAGACGGTTCCGGAGCCGGCCGCGCCGGTCCCCACCGCCGCTCCCGAAGCCACGCCGCGACCCGAGCCGGACCCCGAGCCCGTGCCGAAGCCGCGAGCCGAGCCGACCCCCGGGCCGACCCCCGGGCCGACTCCCGGGCCGACCCCCGAGCCGGAGACGGCGCCGGTCTCGGCGCGCGTGTCCGAGTGGCCCGTGCAGGAGGAAGAGGAGAAGGCGCTCCGCCCCGTGGACTTAGATCCCCGGCCGGAGCCCCCGACGCGGCCCGTCCGGTGGGGCGATCGGGTCAAGCCGGAGGACGTTCTGGTCCACCCGCGCTCGCCCGGCAAGGACACCGGCGAGGACACCGGCGAGGACGCCGACACGCAGCCGCACCCCGTCATCGTCGACGACGACCCCGACCCCGCCCACGGCCCCGAGGCCGCCGACCAGCACGAGGCCAGGCCGGAGGGCGACATGGAGGACACCGCCCCGCACCCGGTGGTCCACGAGGAGACCCCGGCCCCGGCGGAGCGGCTGCGCAGCACCCCGACTCCGCCGGAAGACTGACGCGCACGCAGGAGGCCCGCCCGGGAGCTCTCCCGGGCGGGCCCACGTGAATCCGCCTAGACCTTCGAGCCGCGGCGTAGCCCCGCGACGAGGCCGACGCCGACGACGGCGAGCACGACCTGCATCACCAGTTCGATCCAGTCGATGCCAGGCGTGGTCTCGACACCGAGCACCTGCGCGAGCAGGGTGCCCAGGAGAGCCGCCACGATGCCGACGACGATGGTGAGGATCCAGCCGATGGCCTGCTTGCCGGGAAGCAGCAAGCGGCCGACTGCGCCGATCACGGCACCGATCACGATGGCGCCGAGGATGGACTGGATTGTCATGACACAAACCTCCCCGTGAGGGTGAGCGGTTCACTCCCACGGGGTGCTCGCTACCCGATCTACCGCGATTATGCGCAGATATGACGAACGGGCAGGTCAGACTCAGGTTCTTCCGGTACGGCCGGAGCGCCCGGCGCCCATGCGCGTCACGAGGAGGACGCCCACGACCGCCAGCACGAGTTGGAGAATGTGCTCGATCCAGTCGATGCCCCTCGTGTCGGCCCAGCCGAACGCCTGCGCGATCAGCGTGCCGATCAGAGCGGCCACGATGCCGACGATGAGGGTCAGGCCGATGGACATCTTCTGCTTGCCGGGCACCAGCAGTCGGCCGAGCGCCCCGATTATGGCGCCGATGACTACTGCGGACACTATCGCGCCGATCATGTGCAGCTCCCCCCGAGACGTTCACATGTCTTCGAGCAGACCTACCCGTTGAACAGGCAAACTACCCAAAATGGAAGGCGGCGGTCCGTACCGCGCCAGTGACGAACCGCCGCCTTCGGATTTCGGCGGGCTTGGCGACGCCCCGCCGGGACACCCTCACGCGTCCCTGCGTAAGACGCCCGGCGCTCAGGAAAGGTTGACCACCAGCGCGGTGGCGAACGCGGCGATGCCCTCGCCGCGCCCGGTCAGCCCCAGCCCGTCTGTCGTGGTGGCGCTCACGCTCACCGGTGCGCCCACGGCTGCGCCGAGAGCCGTCTCGGCCTCGGCGCGGCGCGGTGCGAGCTTCGGCCGGTTGCCGATCACCTGGATGGCGACGTTGCCGATCTCGTAGCCGGCGGCGCGCACCTGCCGCGCGGTCTCTTCGAGCAGCGCGGCGCCCGACGCCCCGGCCCAGCGCGGGTCGGAGGTGCCGAACAGCCGGCCGAGATCGCCGAGACCGGCGGCGGACAGCAGCGCGTCGCAGGCCGCGTGCGCGGCCGCGTCACCGTCGGAGTGGCCGTCGAGCCCGGTCTCGCCCGGCCAGTGCAGGCCGGCGAGGTTGAGCTCGCGCCCTGAAGCGAACGGGTGGACGTCGACTCCGACGCCCACCCGTGGAAGATTCGTGCTCAGGAGTTGAGAACCTCGTCGAGAAGGGCCTCAGCCTTGTCCTCATTGGTCTTCTCGGCCAGGGCCAACTCGCTGACCAGGATCTGGCGCGCTTTGGCGAGCATGCGCTTCTCGCCCGCGGACAGACCGCGCTCGCGGTCCCTCCGCCACAGGTCCCGAACCACCTCGGCGACCTTGTTCACATCGCCGGAGGCGAGCTTCTCCAGATTGGCCTTGTAGCGACGAGACCAGTTGGTCGGCTCTTCCGTGTGCGGCATCCGAAGGACGTCGAAAACTCGCTCAAGGCCTTCCTGGCCGACAACATCGCGCACACCGACGAGTTCTGCGTTTTCTGCTGGCACCTGGACGGTAAGGTCGCCCTTGTCGACCTTGAGCACCAGGTAGGTCTTTTCCTCACCCTTGATGGATCGCGTCGTGATTGCTTCGATCCGAGCAGCCCCATGGTGGGGGTAGACGACAGTGTCGCCGACCTGGAAAGTCATGTGACAAGTACCCCTTCCGCTGTACTCCAGGGTACCACGCATCCACAGCCTCCCGGAACAGTGAAATCCTCATAACTGCAGGTCAAAGCCGCATATTGGGGCTTGACAAGTGCTCAACTGTATGAATCGCATTTGCGGACATAGCGAATGACCTGCGGGGGTGCGGATATGACCATGCATTCAGGTCGATAAGGTGGGCGCGGCTCATGCGCATGCGCGAGACATGCGGGTGAGCCTCACACACGCATGCGCAAGACCAAGGAGTACCCGCCCGTGACCAGCAGTCGCTGGATTGTCGTAGCCGCCGCGTTCTTGGCAGTCCCCGCGCTCGCGGGGTGCGGGGCAGGATTCGACGCCACCACCAACCAGCCGTACGCCCCCAACGAGGCGCAAGTGTTGATCGAAAAGGGTGCATACGGCACGCGCGGCATTCACATCCCGCAGGCGTTCATCCTCGGCCCTGACCCTGGGGCGCAGCTCGCCTGGCGCGGCTCCGCCCCCGTCTACCTCAACATCCTCAACAAGTCGGGCGCGCCCGACACCCTGCAGAAGATCACCACGAACAACATGGGCGAGGTGAAGATCACCGCGCCGATCCAGCTGCCCGTCGGGCAGCTCGTCAACACCGGCAAGCCCAGCCCGCAGATCATGCTCGAGGCGATCCCCAAGAGCCTCAGGGGCGGCGAGAGCGTCAAGCTGGACCTTCAGTTCGCCAACGCCGGCGTCGTGTCCATGCACGTGCCTGTGGTCACGCGCAGCCGCGAATATCAGAACTATCCTCCGGCGCCCAACGCCACCCCGGCGCCCACCCCC
>NZ_SMLD01000250.1:0-10266 GCF_004352805.1 Nonomuraea mesophila | reverse complement strand
CGCCTGACCGCCCGCCTGACCGCCCGCCCGGCCGAGCGCCCGGCCGAGCGCCCGGCCGAGCGCCCGGCCGAGCGCCCGGCCGGGCGCCGCGCCGACCCTCGCTGAGCAGGAGCGGCGCCGCTCAGTGCAGGACCACGGTCTTGTTGCCGTTGAGCGCCACCCGGTTCTCGGTGTGCCAGCGCACCGCCCTGGCCAGCGCCCGGCACTCCACCTCCCGCCCCAGCGCCACGAATTCGCCGGCGCTGAGCGAGTGGTCCACGCGCGTGATCTGCTGGTCGATGATCGGCCCTTCGTCGAGGTCGGGCGTGACGTAGTGCGCCGTGGCGCCGACGAGCTTGACGCCCCGCTCGTACGCCTGCTGGTAGGGACGCGCGCCCTTGAAGCTGGGCAACATCGAGTGGTGGATGTTGATGGCCCTGCCCTCCAGGTGCTTGCACACCTCAGGGGAGAGGATCTGCATGTAGCGGGCCAGCACGACCAGGTCGACGCGCTCGTCCCGGACGAGCTCCAGCAGCCGGGCCTCGGCTTCCGGCTTGGTGGCGGGCGTGACCGGCAGGTGATGGAACGGCACGCCGTAGTTGCCGGCCAGCGGCGCGAGGTCGGGATGGTTGGAGACGACGGCGGCGACGTCCAGGTTGAGCTCTCCGACGGAGGTGCGGTAGAGCAGGTCGTTGAGGCAGTGCCCGACCCTGCTCACCATGATCAGCACCCGCTGCCTCTCGCCGGCGTCCTCCAGGCGCCAGGTCATCCCGAAGCGCGACGCGACGTGCGCGAAGTCGCACCGCAAGTCGGGCACCGCCAGGGTGTGACCGTCGGCGTGGGCGAACTGCACGCGCATGAAGAAGGTGTGGCTGTCCGGGTCGTGGAACTGCCGGCTCTGCACGATGGTGCACTGCCGGTCGAAGAGGAACCCGGCGACGGCGTACACGATGCCCGGCGTGTCCGGGCAGGACAACATGAGGACGCACTGCCCGGCGGAACGGGCTGCGGCTGCGGCTGCGGCGGTCATGGTCGGGCTCGGCTCCTCACTGGTGGGCCGGACTGGTGGGCCGGACTGGTGGGCCGGACTGGTGGGCCGGACTGGTGGGCCGGACTGGTGGGCCGGACTGGTGGGCCGGACTGGTGGGCCGGTGTCGCGGGCACGGCTCTCGGGGGCGGTCAGGTGTGGTACCCGGCCCTGATCAGCATGGTGCGCCGCCACGACTCGGTCTTCTCCAGCTCGTTGAACGTGAAGAGGTGGAAGCCCCGCAGGTTGCTCCCCGGGTCGTAGACGCGCGGGGCGAGCCGCTCGGCCAGCCGGTCCGGGCTGTAGCCGCCGGGCAGGAAGAAGCGCCAGAACAGGTTCTGCTGCTTGCGCAGGAAGCGGGCCGACTGCCCGAGCCCGAGCCCGGCGGAGATGCGGATGAGCTTCTGCCGGCTGACGGCCCCCGGCAGGCCGACGTGGATCGGCAGCTCGACGCCGCGCTCCCGGAGCCGCCGGGCCCAGGCGACCGTGGTCGCCGCGTCGAAGCACAGCTGGGTGATGACGTGGGTGGCGTACCTCGCCTTCAGCTCGATGGCGCGGTCGATGAGCTCCTGGCGGATGCTGCCGTGGCCCTCGGGATAGCCGCCGATCCCGATGTGCCGGAAGTGGTGGCCGTTCGCGTCGAGCGCCTCCAGCAGGGAGAGGGCGTCGGGGAAGCCGCCCGCGGGCTGGGCGACGTCACCCGCGATCACGAAGATGCCGTCGATCCCCGCCTCACGGAGCTCGGCGACGAGGCCGGCCAGGTGCCGCCCGTCCCTCACCTGGCGGGCGGCCAGGTGGGGGGCGACCGAGTAGCCGTGCCCGGCCAGCCGCCCGGCCAGGTCGACGGTGGCCGCCAGGCCCTTGGCCTCGGTCGTGGTGACGGTCAGCGGGATGGTACGCGGCACGTAGGCGAGCACCGCGTCCTCGGTGCCGCGGAACGGCATGACCTCGTAGCTGAGGGTGTTCAGCGCCTGGGCGAGCGCCTGCCGGTGCGCGGGCACCGGGCCGGGGCCGCCGACCCGCAGGCTGCTCATCGTGCCCGGCTCCTCTCACGCGCGGCCCGCGCCGTGGAGGAGCCGGCAGCGGGGGCCGGAGGTGCAGGAGGCATGGTGAGGGGACCTTTCGTCAGGGCAGGCCGCCGGACGGGAAACGCGATCGTGCGCGTGCCCGGCCGCTGTACGCGGACGCTGGGAGGACGCCGGACAGCGGCATCCGCAACCGACAGTAGATTCCGGCGTGGTCCAGGGAATGACGCGGATGACGGCACTTGCGCCTGCGGTCGTCCTAGCCGGGGCGCGACAAGTGACGTAGGGCGGTTGACCGGCTGAAGGCGCGGCCGGCACGCCGCGCCCCCGGAGCGGGGCGAGGGCGCCGCGCCGCCGTGCCGGGCGCGGAGCCGGCGTCTACGTCAAATGGTGTATCCCCGCAGGCCGTACCGGTGGAAATAGTGCCTCGGCCCTGGAACGGGGGCATCATGGGGATCAATGACGTGGCGTACCAGGACCGGCCGGAGCCAGCGAGGAGGGCGCCCGCGATGGTGGAGGACGTCAGGTCCGGGCGGCCCGCCCGGCCGGCGCCGCGCGGGCGCCGGCCGCTCGGCGCGGAGGCGCTGCTGGAGCAGATGCCCGACGGCCTCGCGGTGATCGACGCGGACGGGCGGTTCGTGCAGGCCAACCCGGCGGCGCTGTCGCTCTGCGGGCTCGACGCGGCGTACGTCGCCGGCGAGGCGTCCCCGTTCCCGCCGCGCCAAGCGGACGAGGACGGCGAGGACCCGGGGGCCGAGACGGTCACCGTGTGGGAGAGGGAGCCGGGGCCGCGCCGCGAGTTCGCGTACCGGATCAGCCGGCTGCCCGGCCGCGACGAGCGCATCGTCGCGTTCCGCGACGTGACGGAGAGCCGGCGGCACCAGCGCAGGCTCGCCGCGATCGCCAGCGCGGCCAGCCGGGTGGCCGCCAAACGCTCGCTCGGCAGCACGCTGGAGGCCCTGGCGAAGGAGGTGCTGGAGGCCGACGCCCTGGCGGGGGTGCAGATCCTGACGGTCAACGCGACCAGGGAACGGTTCCAGGTCATGGGCACCGCCGGGTTCAGCCAGGCGGACAACTTCTTCGACATGCTGCTCGAATGCCGGGAGTCCGGCGCGGACCTGCGCATGATCGACGCGTTCACCTCGCGGCGGCCGGTCGTCGTGCCCAACCGGTACGCGATGATCATGTCGGACCCCGCGTGGCGGGCGCTGAAGGACTACATGCGCTCGCCCGTGTGGGACTGGTTCGCCAGCGTGCCGCTCATGGTGCGCGGCGAGCCCGTCGGCATCCTCAACGCCTTCTTCGCCCCTGACCAGGAGATCGGCAGGACCACTCTCGACTTCCTGCTGGCCATGGCCGAGCAGGCGGCGCAGGCCGTCGACTACGCCGCCCTGCTGGAGCGCGAGCGGGAGGTCGCGCGGCGCGAGGAACGCCAGCGCCTGGCCCGCGACCTGCACGACTCCGTGGTGCAGCAGGTCTTCTCGATGGGTATGCAGGCGGAGTCGCTCAGCATGCTCTCCGGGCGCGGCGCGGTCGTCGACTCGGCGTACGTGATGCGCGTGGCGGGGGAGCTCGGGCACGTCTCCAAGGCGGTGCTGAGCGATCTGCGGGCCATGGTGACCGACCTGCACCCCATGCCGCTCGCCGACCAGGGGTTGTCGGCGGCCCTCGACGCGCTCGCCGAGTCGACGATGGGCAGGACCGGCCTCGACGTGCGGGTCTCGATCGCCGACCGGCAGCACGAGCTCGACGACCTGGAGGCCGAGCTCCGCGAGGACGTCTACCGCATGATCGCAGAAGCGCTGCACAACAGCGTCAAGCACGCGCAGGGTTCCCGCGTCACGATCAGCCTGGGGGTGACCGGACGCCGCTCGCAGCGGTGGCTGAAGGGCGAGGTCGCCGACGACGGGTGCGGCCTGCCGGCGCAGAACGCGGACCTGCCGGGGGAGGAGGGCGGCTTCGGCATGACGGCGATGAAGGAGCGCGCCGGCCGGTGGGCCGGGCACCTGTCCATCCTGTCCAGCCGGGACGAGGGGACCACCGTGCGCTTCGTGCTCCCACTGCCGCCCTCGCTGCCGACGGGGCTGCACCGGGACGTGTTCGTCCCGGCCGAGAACCCGGCCGAGAACCCAGGCGAGGGCACAGCCGAGAACCCGGCCGAGGACGTCTCCCGGGACGCCGCTGACGTTCCTGCTCACGACGCCGCTCACGAGAACCGCTGAGGAGCCATGACACCCCCCTCGGAGAACAGCACCATCGGAGTCCTGGTGGTGGACGACCATGCCGTGGTCCGGCGCGGCGTCGTCGCCTATCTCGACGCTCTGGAGAACGTCGAGGTCGCCGGTGAGGCGGCCAACGGCCGCGAGGCGGTCGACCTGCTGGAGTCGCTCAAGGTCAGGCAGCAGCCGCTGCCCCGGGTGGCGCTGATGGACCTCATGATGCCGCAGATGGACGGCGTCGAGGCGACCGCCGAGATCGTCAAGCGGTTCCCCGCCGTCCGCGTGGTCATCCTGACCAGCTTCGGGGAGGTCGAGCGCATCCACGCCGCGCTGGCCAACGGCGCCGCCGGATACCTGCTCAAGGACGCGGGCCCGTCCGAGGTCGCCGCCGCGATCCACGCCGCGGCCAACGGCGACGTCCATCTGGACGCCGCCGTGGCGCGGCGGCTGGCCCAGAAGATGCGCGCCCCGCACAGCGGTGTCGCGGGCCTGACCAGCCGGGAGCGTGACGTGCTCGTCCTCATCGCGGAAGGCCGCTCCAACCGTGAGATCGCCGCCAAGCTGGTGATCAGCGAACGGACGGCGCGTACCCATGTGAGCAACCTGCTGGGCAAGCTCGGGCTGCACTCGCGGACGCAGGCGGTGCTCGTCGCCATGCGTGAAGGGCTGGTCGACCCCCCGCGCTGAGCGTCGTGTCCCTCCCGCCGGCACGCGCGGGTCACGCCTGGCCGCGGACTACGTCACTTGTCGTAGGCGGCCTAGGACCGGCACCCCCTCAAGAGCCGTCAATTGCGCAATCCGTGCCCCCGCAGACGCTGCGTAACATCCAGGTCAGGCCGCGATGACCAGGCCCCCAGCGAACGCCCCATGTGCACGGAGCTCAGCGCACGCGCGTCGCCCCGCGCGCCTCTCCCCGGGCGCGGTGACGCCTCGCGAGCAGCCCCAGGTAAGGAGACACCCCATGTCCGGCAAGAGCCTCCAAGACATCCTCAACGGCGTTTCGACCCCTGTGGCGGATCATCTGCGCAACCTCCCGGCCGGGCCGAACGTCTATCCCGGGGTTCCGCCGGAGTACACGAACTGGCGTGACGAGCAGCTGGCCTGGCAGCAGACCTGCGTGCTGTTCAACCAGTCGTTCCACATGGCGGAGCTGCGCATCGAGGGGCCCGGCGCGCTGAAGCTGCTGTCCTCCCTGGGGATCAACAGCTTCGCGAGGTTCCCCGTCGACACCGCCAAGCAGTTCGTGCCGTGCTCCCCCGACGGCTACGTCATC
The DNA here is from genome assembly GCF_004352805.1 of Nonomuraea mesophila. Lineage (NCBI taxonomy): Bacteria > Bacillati > Actinomycetota > Actinomycetes > Streptosporangiales > Streptosporangiaceae > Nonomuraea > Nonomuraea mesophila. Next base: position 4,743 of record NZ_SMLD01000250.1, on the reverse strand, counting down.
GGCGACGGCATCCTCTTCCACCTGGCGGAGCACACCTTCAACCTGGTCGGCCGCATCCCCGCACTGAACTGGGTGCGCTACCACGCCGAGACGGGCGGCCATGACGTCACGGTCACGCTGGACGAGCGCTCGGCGGCCCGCCCCGACCCGTTCAACCGCACCCACTACCGGTACCAGATCCAGGGGCCGAACGCGGTCAAGGTGATCGAGAAGGCGATCGGCGGGCCCGCGCCCGAGCTGAAGTTCTTCCACATGACGACGATGACGATCGCGGGCAGGCAGGTACGCGCGCTGCGTCACGGCATGGCGGGGCAGCCCGGGTACGAGCTGTTCGGGCCGTGGGCGGAGGGCGAGGAGGTGCACCAGGCGCTGGCCGAGGCCGGCGACGAGTACGGCATGCGGCTGGTCGGCGGGCGCGCCTACTCCACCAACACGCTGGAGTCCGGCTGGATCCCGTCGCCCCTGCCGGCCGTCTACACCGGGGAGGCGCTCAAGGCCTACCGCCAGTGGCTGCCGGACACCTCCTACGAGGCCGCGGCCTCCATCGGCGGCAGCTTCGTCTCGGACGACATCGAGGACTACTACCTGACGCCGTGGGACCTCGGCTACGGCTCGTTCGTGAAGTTCGACCACGACTTCGTCGGGCGTGAGGCGCTGGAGGCCAAGGCGGCCGGCCCGCACCGCAAGAAGGTCACCCTGGCGCTGGACAACGCCGACTTCCTCAAGGCCGTCAACACCCAGCTCGAACGCGGACTGCCGGCGAAGTGGTTCGAGTTCCCCTCCGCGGTGTACGCGATGCACCCGTACGACCTGGTGAAGGTGCACGGCGAACCGGGCGGGATCTCGACGTGGATCGGTTACAGCGCCAACGAGCGCAAGATGCTGACCCTGGCGATGCTCGACGAGGAGCACGCCGAGCCCGGCGCCCAGGTGTCGCTGGTGTGGGGCGAGCCCGACGGCGGCTCGGCGAAGCTCACCGTCGAGGGGCACGGCCAGGTCGAGATCAGCGCCACCGTGAGCCCCGTCCCGTACTCCGAGGTCGCCAGGAAGGTCTACGCGGACGGCGGCTGGCGGGCGGCTTCGGCCTGAGCCGGCCGGTCGCGACGAGCCGAACCTGCCGAGACAGCGCCGCCGAACAAGGGAGAAGCTCCATGGGCGGGGAACCGGACCGGATACCCGACACGCCCCTCCTCGACCGCGAACGGCAGCTTCGCGGTTACCGGATGAACAAGATGGCCATGGGACTGGGCGACCCGGCCAACCGCGCGGCGTTCAAGGCCGACGAACCGGCCTACCTGGACCGGTTCGGGCTGAACGAGGAGGAGAAGGCCGCGGTGTTGTCACGCGACTGGAAGGAGATGGTGCGCCTCGGCGGCAACCTGTTCTTCATCCTGAAGATCTCGGCGGTCGATCCCGTGCGGATCACCGAGATCGGCGCCCACCAGGCCGGCATGGACCACGAGTCGTTCCTGCGGGACAGGCTCGGGAAGAAGGTGTGAGACGTGGCGACAATCGTCGGCGGACTGGGAACCTCGCACGTTCCCTCGATCGGGGCGGCGCTGGACAAGGGCCTGCGCGACACGCCTGAGTGGAAACCGTTCTTCGACGGTTACGTGCCCGCCCAGGAGTGGGTGCGCGAGCAGCGGCCCGACGTCGCGGTCGTCGTCTTCAACGACCACTTCAACGCCCTGTTCCTGGACCGGGTGCCCACGTTCGCGGTCGGCTGCGCGACCGAGTACCACCCCGTCGACGAGGGCTGGGGGCCGCGGGCCATCCCCCCGTTCGAGGGGGCGGCCGACTTCGCCTGGCACCTGGTCGACACTCTGGTGGACAACCACTTCGACCCGGAGATCATCCAGGAGATCAAGGTCGACCACGGCCTGCAGGTGCCCATGGAGCTCTTCTGGGGCAGGCCGCCGGAGGCGTGGCCGGTGAAGGTCGTGCCGATCTTCGTCAACGTGCTGCAGTATCCGATCCCGCGGCCCGACCGCCTCTACGCGCTCGGCAAGGTGCTCGGCCGGGCGATCGCAGACCACGACAGCGACGAGAGATTCGTGGTACTCGGCACCGGCGGCCTGTCCCACCAGCTCCAGGGCGCCCGCGCCGGGTTCGTCAACCCGGAGGCCGACCGGCGTTTCCTCGACGACATCGCCCACGACCCCGGCAAGCTCGCCGGCTGGAGCAGGGAGCACTACATCGAGACCTTCGGCGGGGAGGGGGCCGAACTGATCATGTGGCTGGTCATGCGGGGCGCGCTCGACCCGGAGGTCGTCGTCAGGCACCGGCACTACTTCGTACCCGCCTCGATGACCGGAGCCGGGATGATCGTCATGGAGAACGCATGACCAGGCCCGCCGCCCGCCCGTACGAGGAGGTCCCCGCATGAGCAGCACCTTCGTGCTGGTCCACGGGGCCTGGCACGGCGGCTGGGCGTGGCAGCGGGTGGCCCCGCTGCTGCGCGCCGCCGGCCACGAGGTCCACACCCCCACCCTGACCGGCCTCAGCGACCGTGCGCACGTGCTGCTCCCGCAGGTCGGGCTCGCCACCCACGTCCAGGACGTCGTGGCGCTCATCGAGGCGTACGACGCCCGCGACGTGGTGCTCGTCGGCCACAGCTACGCCGGGCAGGTCGTCACCGGCGTCGCCGACCGGGTCGGCGAGCGCCTGGCCAGGCGCGTGCACCTCGACGCCTTCGTGGGCGAGGACGGCGAGGCCGCGATCGACCTGCTGCCCGCCACTGTCGCCGGGCACTACCGGGAGTCGGTGGCGGGGCCGGGGTTCGGCTGGCTGATCCCCGTGCGCTCGCTGAGCGTCCTGGGCGTCACCGAGCAGGCCGACCTCGACTGGCTCACCCCGCGGCTGACCCCGCACCCGTGGCTCACCTACACCGAGCCGCTGCGGCTGAGCGGCAAGGGGGAGCAGGTGCCGGCGGCGTTCATCGAGTGCACCGACTGGATGCGGGTGTTCACGCCGCAGGCCGAGCGGGCCGCCGCCCGCGGCTGGCCGGTGCACGAGATCGCCACCGGCCACGAGGCGATGGTGACCGCGCCGGGTGAGCTGGCGGAGCTGCTGCTGCGGATCGCCGCGGAGTGACGCGGGCGAGCCCATGCCCGTACGCCGCGTCGGCGGCACGCCGGACCGGGTCGCGCTGCCGGGCGGAACGTGAGCCGCCGGTCAGAAGAGGGTCAGCGGCTCGGCGGGCATCGGCTCCGGCAGGGGTTCCAGCTCGGGCACGCGGGCGCGTACGTCGTCATGAAAGCGGCGCGCGAGCACCGGCGCGTCCGCGTTGTCCGGCGTGTGGATGAACACGGTCGGCGAGCGGCCCTCGCGCAGCCAGTCCGCCACCGTGTCGGCCCACGGCCGCCAGCCGCCGATGGTGCGCTCCTCGTCGTCCCTGCCGAGGTAGCGCACGATCGGGCGGTCGGTGAGGGCGTGCGTGCGGCGCGGCAGGCGCGGCTTCTTCGTCCACGCGTCCCGCTCGGCGTCACTGGCCGGCGGGCTCGCGAACATCACCGTGGTGTCGAAGGGCACCCACTCGGCGTCGAAGCCGGTGAGGAGCCGTTCGAGCAGGCGCCGCGCCCGCTCGTCCTCGAAGAACGCGCGGTGCCGCACCTCGACGGCGTATCTGTGCGAGCGCGGCAGCCGGTGCAGGAAGGCCGCGAGGGCGCCGAGGTCGGCGGGCGAGAACGAGCCGGGCAACTGCAGCCAGAGGGCGTGGACGCGGGACTCGAGCGGTTCCATCACCTCCAGGAACGTGCGCAGGTCGTCGTCGGCGCCGGTGAGGCGGTGCTCGTGGGTGATGGTCCTGGGCAGCTTGACGACGAAGCGGAAGCCGGGATCGGTCTGCCGGGCCCACGACTCGACCGTGCTCCTCGACGGCGTGGCGTAGAAGGTCGTGTTGCCCTCCACCGCCTCGCACCAGGTCGCGTACGCGCGCAGCCGCTCGCCGGGAGGGAGCCCGGCGGGCAGGAGGCGTCCCTGCCAGCGCGCGTGGGTCCACATCGCGCATCCCACATGAAGCCGCATGAACGCGACGCTATCGAAGACCGGCCGGAACCGGAGAAGTTGTCATACGACTTATGCACTCATATGATGACGGCGACTCCAGCACTCCGACCCTTGGGACCGCCATGGCCGCCGACCGCATCCGCCACGTCACGCTCTCCTCCGTCACGCTCCCGCTGGACGTGCCCGTCAGCGACGCCAAGGTCCTCACCGGCCGGCAGAAGCCGATGACCGAGGTCGTGTTCCTGTTCGCCGAGATCACGACGGACGAGGGCCGCCACGGCACCGGTTTCAGCTACTCCAAGCGGGCGGGCGGCCCCGCGCAGTACGCCCACGCCAAGGAGGTCGCGGAGAACCTGCTCGGCCGGGATCCGTCGGACATCGGCCGGGTCTACGACATGTTGTTGTGGGCGGGGGCGTCGGTCGGGCGTTCCGGGGTGGCGACGCAGGCGCTGGCGGCGGTCGACGTCGCGCTGTGGGATCTGAAGGCGAGGCGGGCGAATTTGCCACTGGCGAAGTTGCTGGGTTCGTACCGCGACGCGGTCAGGACGTACAACACCTCGGGCGGTTTTCTGCACGCCCCCATCGAGGAGGTCAAGGAGCGGGCCACCGAGTCGATCGCGAGTGGCATCGGCGGGGTCAAGATCAAGGTGGGTCAGCCGGATATGAGGGAGGATCTGCGCCGGTTGGCGGCGGTGCGTGAGCATCTGGGGGCGGATGTGCCGCTCATGGTGGATG